>JADGFH010000481.1 GCA_016743925.1 Labilibaculum sp. | reverse complement strand
GTCCTTGCTTTGTGAATTTTTGTGCATTTTCAATTAGGTTTGATAGCACTTGACTCAATCTTGTTGCATCGGTTGAAATATAACTGTTATCGTCACTGAAAAATTTATTTGTCGAAAAAGCAACTTGACTATTGGTGTTTGTGATGGAAAATTGATGAAAGAGATCATCAATTATTTTATTTAATTGACATGTTTCGTAGCAAAGATTAAATTGTCCAGCATCAATCTTTGAGATATCCACGATGTCCGAAATAATAGTTAATAGTCTTTGCCCTCCAGATTGAATCAAGTTTATATAGAGATCTTTTTTCACCTTAGGTAAATCTTCTTTTTTTAGAAATTCAGAAAAGCCAAGCACTGAATTCAAAGGTGTTCTAATTTCATGAGACATGTTGGCTAAAAAAGCAGATTTAAGTTGCTCACTTTCTTCCGCTTTTTCTTTTGCAACTTTTAATTCTCGAGTACGAATGTCAATTTTATGATCTAATTCTGTGTTAAAGTCTTTAAGTTCACCGTATGCTTGTTTCAATTCATGAATCGTTTCTGTTAAAATTTCTTGTTCACTTTTATCTTGAAGATTATTCTCCGAGATGCCTTCTTTTTTGTAAAGTGTTCTTAATTCTTGTATAAAGATATGAATTGGTTGAGAAATACTTTTAGAAATAACAAAAGCAGAAATGGTGCTTAATAGTAGAAAAATAGAGATGATAAGAAGAAGTATAAGGCTACTTTTTTTGCTGTATTCTACAGATGTAAGACGAAATTCATCGGCCTTACTTTGTGCAAAATCGGTTAATACTTTTGTTTTCTGAAATAATAAATTCACATGAACAGCACCTTTGCCTCGAGTAATATTAGCTGCTTCAATATTATTTCCATTTGATTTCAACTGGATTACTTCATTTCTAATTGCTTCCCATTCTGTATAGGTTTTGTAGGTGTCATTAACTATTCTTTTGTCACCAAGAAAGCGTTTTGAAACTAGCGAAAAAGCATTTTTAATTTCTTTATCGTATTGATTTACTAATTTAATTGATTGATGTAATTGTTCTGTATTATATGCCAAAACAACATCCTTCATAGAACGGTGAATTGCGTTGATCCCAATGTTGATGTCTTTAACTGAGTTACTAACAGTAAAAGGATGTTTGTAAATTGCCTCAGTGCTATTGCCTATATTTTTAACCAAAACATAGGAGGTAATTCCGATTGTGAAACTAAAAAATAGAATGATTGAAAACCCGATAATAAGACGAGTTTGAAATTTAAGTCTCTTCATCTTTTTGTAGTTATCTGATTGAAAATGGTAATATTTTAGTTCAAATATTATTAGAAAAATATCGTTAAACAAAATATCACACTCTAAGGTAATTAACTGAGTAGTAATATGCAAGTTAAGTTTTTGTAGTTGAGGAAAAATGGAATATTAAAAATTAAGCCTTTCTACTGCTTATAATTTTGGAAGTTATTTTGTGTTTTATGAGTGTAACTATTGGTTTGAATGTGATATTACATTTTTGGTTATAAGGGAACAATTCCTCTTGCGATCCTTTTTTGAATTGAACGAACACTTTAATACATTGGTATAAATGAAAATCCCCAAGCCTTTTTGAACTGCACCCCAAAAGTTGGACACAACATTTGGGGTTCACTTCACTTTTAGCTTGGGGATTAAGTATTTGTATGGTATAGAGTTTATTATCTTTTTTCCATCTGTACAATATTTTCCACATGTTTATTGTGTCATGCTGTTTGTCAGTTGTTTGTATTTCTTTACGAAGAGCGTGGCTGAGTTATGGCTTAAGTGTGGTTTTTTTAGTTTGACATTTCTTATTTTTCTATAAAATCTGTGTAGTTTGTGTGTAAGTAATGATATCAAATCTTTAATTTCGCAATTAAAAATTTATTAACAATTAAGATATCTAATGCTATTTTTCCGAAAAATATTCAATGAATTAGTACATTTGTTTTCTACTAAAAAAACAAAAAAAATGAATTCATATAATTTAGATTTTATTAGTGATGAGGATTTGTTTAATCATGTTTATGACACAGTTCAGTCGTACAGTTTTAGCATGGATTTGAAGAAGTTTAATAAGAATCTAATTGACCCTGTTAAATTAACTTTTGATTCAATAGTTTATAATCAAGAATATAAAGAGACAATTGAGAATGAAGTTCTTCGCCAGTTAGATAAAACGAATTCTAACCTGATAGGATATTTTCATCAAAATATTTTTAGATATTTTTCAGAAGATTGGATAGTTCCTAAAAAAGGGTATGATGTACAAAATGATGCTGATTCAATATATGTTGAAATGAAGAATAAGCATAATACTATGAACTCTTCTTCGAGTGCGAAAACTTATATGAGAATGCAGAATAGTATTATTAATAATCCTGATGCTACTTGTCTGCTTGTTGAAGTTATTGCAAAAAAAAGCCAAAATATAGCTTGGGTTGTTACGCTAGATGGAGATAAACAACCTGCAAATGATAGTATAAGGAGAGTTTCAATTGATAAATTTTATGAGTTAGTTACCAATGATAAATTAGCTTTTCAGAAAATCTGTAAGATTCTTCCAATTGTTATAAAAGATGCTGTGGATAAATTAAAAGATAAAGAAAAATCAAATACTGTTTTTGATGAGTTAGAAGAGTTGTCTTCAGATTTATTAACTAGTATTTATTTGTTATCTTTTAATAAGTATGAAGGGTTTAATAATTTTAAGTTTTAAACATGACATTATATAATGAATTTGAAGTTAGTAATCTCTTAGATACACCGCTACAAAGGTTAAATACTTGGGAGCGTAATGGGAAACTTGTGCCTCATTCCGTAGATGAAGGACTAAAAAAATATAGTAAACAAAGTTTATTAGATTTTGATATTGCAGAAGAGGTTTTTAATACTAATTGGGATAGTTTTGTTAATATAACCCCTGATAGAGATTATAGTTCTATTGAGCTGTTTGCTGGTGGTGGTGGCATGGCTATTGGAATGGAAAAAGCTGGATTCAAACATGTTTTATTAAATGAAAATGATAAGCATGCATGTTCTACATTAAGACATAATAGACCCAACTGGGATGTTGTTGAAGGTGATATTGAGAAAGTAGATTTTTCTAAGTATAGAGATAAAATAGACATTGTTACAGGTGGGTTTCCATGCCAAGCTTTTTCACATGCAGGTAAACAACGAGGTTTTGAGGATACTCGAGGAACTTTATTTTTTGAATTTGCTAGATGTATCAATGAAGTAAAACCTAGAATTTTTATTGGTGAGAATGTAAAAGGTTTGCTTACACATGATGGAGGGAATACTTTAGAAGTAATTAAAGAAACTATTAAAGAATTAGGTTATACTTTGATTGAACCTAGAGTGTTGAAAGCAATGTACTATAAAGTACCTCAAAAAAGAGAGCGACTTATTTTGGTTGGTGTGCGTAATGATTTGGCAGAGAATGCTAGTTTGTACAATTTTCCCGAAAAGTATCATAGGGTTTTAACCGTTGAGGATGCATTTAAGAAGGGAGTTTTGTATGATTGTGATGTACCTGATAGTCTTGGCGTAGTTTATCCTAAGAGAAAAAAAGAAATAATGGAAATGATTCCTGAGGGAGGTTATTGGAGAGACCTTTCAGATGAATTACAGAGAGAATATATGGGAGGTAGTTATTTCTTAGGAGGTGGTAAGACTGGGTTAGCTCGTAGATTATCGTTTAAAACACCATCATTAACACTCGTTTGTTCTCCTGCGATGAAACAAACAGAAAGGTGTCATCCTAAAGAAACTCGTCCTTTAACAGTTCGAGAGAGTGCAAGACTGCAAACCTTTCCTGATGATTGGGAGTTTCAAGGGGCTAAGATTTCACAGTATAAGCAAATTGGGAATGCAGTTCCAGTAAACCTTGCATATGCAATTGGACTAAGTGCTATTGATTTGTTGAATAAATTAGAAAAATAATATTGCTATATAAGTTAATAGTAATTGAATTTGGTCAGGCTTCTTGTAGTCTGACCTTTTTTGATAAATGATGATAGTGTTTCAAAGTCTTTTATAATATCGAAAAATCTCTATAAGTTCAACTTTTATAATAAGTTGAACTTTTTTATTGCTGATTATTAGTCGATTAGGTGATTTGCGAGCTAAAAGCACTACAAAAGTTCAACTAATGAGTTGTGTTTGAACTTATTTAGTGCTACTTTAGATGTATAGATAGAACGAAAATATCAGAAATATGAATGTAGCGGGTAATATAACAACATCAGACCGAATAGATTTTAATGTAGCTAACAGAAAAGCGATACAATTGTTAAAATCAAAAAGTAAAACAGATAAGAAATTAGGTTTCTACATATGTGTAGTTTTAACTAATCTTTTGAGGGTGAGTGATGCTTTAACCCTTACCCATAAAGACATGGAAAAAGGGTACTATGAACTAAGAGAGAAAAAGACAAAGAAAGCTAAAAAGTATGATTTTAGTGATTCACTAATAGCTATCTATAACAAATTTTTTCCAAAGGGTGAAGGTCTCCTATTCATTAATAATAGTGGAACTAAGGCAATTAGTAACAGTTATATAAATAGGAGGCTAAAAGAAATATTTCATAATGAAGATATTAACATAAGTAGCCACTCGATTCGCAAAGCGGGGTCGTTTTCTCTTTATCAAATGGCTGAAAATAAGACTGAATGTTTATATGAGTTAAGTGAGATTCTTAATCATAGTAATCCTGCTGTGACAAAACGATATATTGGGTTGAGAAAAACAGAATTGCAGGAGACGTTGAATAAAAACGTATTAAACTTTTAAATAACGTTTAATACGTTTTTAATAGTTTCTTAGCTTTAATAATCTATTGTAAGACAAGTTGGGTTGTTTTATCATAAAATGAGGGGAGAGACGATTAAAATGATTCATTTTTTTGAGGGATGATTCATTTTTCAAACTTTTCAAAAACATGCAAGATAATGATATATAATAAAATTAAATTTTTATCTAATTAGTCTTTTTTTGTTAGTCATTTGTCATTAGTTAATTTTTAAAATATTTTAAACATTTATTGATTATTCTTCATTTTGAACCTATTGATGGTAATATATAATTAAAAAGAAAAGAAATGAACTAATACTCATTCCTTGGACTATCT
>JADGFH010000480.1 GCA_016743925.1 Labilibaculum sp. | reverse complement strand
GATGTATTGTTGCATCAGCAAAGTAAAGAAATATCTGGGGATTAAAAAAATTGTTTTATAATTTTTATTTGCATTGGCATCCAAAACCTTATTGGCAATACCTTTTCCAAACCGGCCAGCCCTTCCCAGCACCCATTTGGGCTTCATTTGATTCGTTTTTATAATGTGCTGTACCACACATGAAGGTTCATACCAACACAAATAACCATCTTTCACCAGTCTCTGGGTAAAAGAGGTTTCACTCCCCATCTTATAACTACTTGTCCCATCAGGACCTATATTGGAATCAAACTGATATCCTAATTTAAATACATCACTACGAATAGCCATATTTGCGCCCCATATATGGCTTTGGCTGACAGCTCCTTGGGTCAATTCATCAGGACTGATCCCATAGACAATCCCCTTATTGATCCACTGTTCATTCCATAAATCGGGTTCATGGCTCCAATAGGGTTCAATTCGCCCACCAAAGATGGAATAATCTTCATTGGCATTTACTGCATGTTCAAATGTTGTTAACCAACTCTTATCTGGAATAATATCATCATCGGTGAAAACGCAGATTTCACCAGTAATCTGATTTATTACACTATTTAAGGCATTATTTTTTCCTTTCTTTTTTTCAAAATATATCTTTAAAGGCAATTTATCCTGGTAGTCATTTAAAATTTGATCTGTATTGTCTGTACTATTATTATTAACTGCGATTAATTCCCACCCACCCTCAGGCTTGTCAATTTCAATTAAGGCATTAAGCATTAAAGGTAATGTCTGCTCGCCATTGTAAGTTGAAAAGATCACACTTATCATATTATTTACCAGTCATTTGCTTGTTAGGAAGTTATTTTTGGCATATTTTTCAAGTAGAGGTTAATTTGTAATAATCGCATCATCATGGTAACAGGAGGAATTTTGTTGGTATATATCACGGAGGATAATCGCCACATTCCAGGTAGCTTCATCCACCACCTGGTAGAAATTGATGTAAAAGAGTCCCCTTTTATTAAGGACATAATAAATTGTTTCAAGTAAACCTTATTTATAAATGATGACAAACGATCGTCCAAATTTTCAATCAATTGTTCATAAACAAAAGTTGAAAATAATTCATTTTTAGCCATTTGTTTCTTAAAAAAGCTTGATGCTGGAATTGAATCTTTGGCTGATAACGGTATTTTCTTCAAATCAGGATATTTAACATCCAGCACCTTTCTTAAGAGATACTTATCATCTCGCATACTTATAGGTAAACAAGCCACAAAATCCATGATGTCTTCATCCAATAAAGGTCTTCCCTGTTCAAAGTATCTTAGTTTATTCCCAGTAAATGCATTTAACATATTCCCCAATCTATTTTCGTAATAAAGGAAGTCCTTTAAGTTATTAGCATTTTTTTCTTCTGCATCCTGATATAATTTAGAAAGTCTTTTCTTAAATTCAAATTTTACATCTTTTATCCTATCTTTAGAAAGCAATTGTCCAAGAAAATAATTCCTTGATAATTCACACATACCAACACAATCAAAAGCATCCTTTCTGGTAGTCACTATGTTTTTCCAGCCAAAGCATTCATCACCATTTAGAAAAAGAGAATATTCAGAAGATAACTTTTCATAAACATCTCTCATACCTGGTGTATCAATCATCTCTGCTCTGCAGTCAGAATTTTCAGAAGCCTCAATAAAGGCATTAACCGGTGGAACATCTGGCAGTGCAAACTTAGTAAAAGGCAGCACACTATCATTCGCTAACATTTTTGCTACTGATAAATCATCACCCTCTTTAGTTCCATAACTTACCATTGGGATTGTTTCATTAAGCGCTAAAAGAGCACCAAGAATTATTCGTGAATCAGTTCCTCCACTTAAAAAAAGAAATGGTTTTTCTGTTTGTTTTAAAATTCTTTTTGTTGCCTGAAGAATTAAATCATTACATTCTTCAATAAGCATTTCCTCACTTTTTTGTTCCTCATTTGGAGAAAATTTAAGACGCCAGTATCGTTCTTTAGAGAAAGCCTCTTCAGAAAACGTTAGCAAGGATGCCTGTTCAAGATTTTTTACATCAGAAAAAAGAGTATGATCCGCATAAAAGCTTCCAAATGAAAGAAATTCAAATATTGAAGTTACATCAATATTGTCATCATGAGTTACCAGGTTAGATACTTCAGAACTGATATGCACATTATCATCGTTATTTACTTTATAAAATACTGGTCTGCTACCACGTCTATCCGTAAAAAAGAAGGCTTTTTCATAGACTTCATCAATAATTAAACATGAATACGAACCACGAATTTTTAGTAAAAAATTCATACCTTCACGATTATATAAGTTCATAATCTCATTTACAAAAGACTCTGACACCTCGGTGGCACCAACAATCTCTGATATATAACCATCCAAAAACACAGAAACTTTTCCAGGATTTGATATAACAGATTGTGTAAAATTATTATGAGTATTTAATATTGCTTCAAACCACCCGAACACAGACAAGTTGACTACCGTTCCCCCTGAACCATTGTCAATGGATTGAACAATACTCTTTCCTCTGACATCATTACTGGCCATAGCAGAAGTATTATAATGGATTGTAATCCCTGGAATAGAATTCATTTAATCATTCCCATATATTTTATTTAACCCATCTAAATTTTATTAAAGACCAGAAGTCATGCTTACGTAAGAAGTGATAGGTTTCGGGAAACCAGTCACTATTATTTCTTTGAACTTATAATTAATTCATGTATGTATTTAATATCCTCAGGATATTGTTCAGCGTATAATAGGTGTTCACTTCGTATATTTTTTAGATGTTGACCAATATTTTCTGGATTTAATAATACTCCAAAATTATCAAATTTGGTTGAATTTTGAGTGTCTAATGAGAACATCCTGTCTAAAATCAATGAGCCTACCTCCACTTTAAAGTGACTTGATTCCCAATACCATTTCATTTTAGATTTGATATCACCTTTAACAGGAACACTTTCCATGGTAATTGAATTAAAGCCAGAAAAATCCCATATTTTTATTTGATCTTTATTTTTCTGCTTATCAAAGACAATACGCACAATGTCCTTTTTCCACATTTCATAATCATCCCATAATCCAAATACCCAGATCACTTCAAGG
Organism: Labilibaculum sp.; assembly: GCA_016743925.1. Lineage (GTDB taxonomy): Bacteria > Bacteroidota > Bacteroidia > Bacteroidales > Marinifilaceae > Labilibaculum. The sequence goes on along the minus strand of JADGFH010000480.1, from coordinate 2,019 downwards.
TTCTTTGCATGTGTAGGTGAAAAATACAGAAAAAGTTCAATGTTATTATCAACACAAAATGCAACAATTCTTTGAAATGAACTCATAGGCAACAAAGTTTGCTCTATAGTATCTGAAGACAAACTAAAAGATTCCCATCCATCTTTCGCATTGATGGAATCATTAAGGCTTTTTTCAACAGCGGCAAAATGCCCTCCTTTGGCTTGTATATTTTGCCATTTACTTGAAGTATCCCTCATCCCATTTTCAAAGTAATTACTCACACTCATTTTATTTTGACTGATAATTGTTTGCCAAGAAGCGAGCAAAGCATCAATTGAAAACAAAGAAGTGACAAGATCATTTATTAAGCCCGTAAGTCCATGAGATTCAGGTACAGTTGATAATCGCTCAAGAGAAAATCCATTTTCATAAATCATATTTGCATCAAACATAAAAAGATCTAAACCCAGAACAACCCGCCTTAAATCTTTCTGGTTATGCGCATGTTTTAAATATTGTTCAAGCTCATTGATTCTGCCACTTGAAAGCGCCAGATTATATGTTTCAGTTACTTCACTATTCCACCCATCATGTTCAGGATCCAATGCGACATCTGCACGGGACGTTCCAAGAATGATATTGACAGGCTTTATTTTGCGCACATTAAATGCCTTACTCATACGGACATTTTTGAATAACGCTGGTTTTGACTGATTAAAACCTTTAAGTTCCAGTATAGAAAACATTTTAAAAGGGTCAACTATGAAATTCATAGAAATAACAGCTAACGATATTGTAATCAATATTAAAAAGGTGCTTTGAAGGTATTTTTTAAAGTGCATATTATTAAAACTGAAAATAAAGAAATTCACTAAGTTTTGATAGACTCAGCAAAGAAGAAATTAATATAGCTGCAATAACCACACCCCATAGGACCGATGGTCGCCATTGAATGGGAAAAGTATAGGTGTCATCATTTTTGCGTAACTCTTTTATACTTTCATAGCAGGGACGATAGTTTTCAAGTAATTGTTGTGTGTTTGGCCAAAACCAGATAATAATAATAAAGGCTAAAAACCAGGCCGTACCATATAAATACTCATAAGTGAGGTAGCCACCAGAAAACCCAAAACCAACTGTTTCCATAGTTGATTTTATAAAAACTGGCATGACATTAAAAGCAGAAGGCAAATTCATCATTGAAGACAGTACATAGATGGCACCATCAAAAGATTCAGCTCTGAAAAACACCCACGCAATAACTACAGCAGTAAATGTAAGCAGTCTGCTTAAAAATTTATAAATAGAATTTTTCTTTTCTTCAGGCCAGATGCCTCGCCATAAAGTATTGATAATTAAATAGCTTCCATGAAGCCCGCCCCAAATAATGAAACTCCATCCTGCACCATGCCATAAACCACCCAGTAGCATCGTTAACATTAAATTAATATATCGTCTTTTCTTGCCTAGACGATTGCCTCCAAGCGGTATATACAAGTAATCACGTAAGAAACGGGAAAGCGTCATGTGCCAGCGACGCCAGAAGTCTATAATATTATATGCTTTATATGGAGAATTAAAATTTATTGGCAGCCTGATCCCAAATAATCGGGCAATCCCAATCGCCATATCAGAGTATCCAGAGAAATCAAAATATAATTGGAATGTATAAGCAAGTGCTCCCTGCCATGCCATAAAGAAATTAATTGCATCTTGTTGTTCCGCTGCATTAAAAACAGGTGTTGCATATAAGGCAAAATTATCAGCAATCATGACTTTCTTAAATAAGCCAATCGAAAAAATGGTTAATCCAATGGCAATATTATTTATTTTTAATTTATAAATTGTATCTTTAGCAAACTGAGGCAACATTTCCTTATGATGCACAATGGGCCCAGCTATCAATTGTGGAAAAAATGTGACAAACAAACAATAATGAAGAAAATTATATTCTCTGGTTTCTCCCCGATAAGCATCCACCAGATAGGCAACCTGTTGAAAGGTAAAAAAAGATATAGCAAGCGGTAACATGATAGG
>JADGFH010000479.1 GCA_016743925.1 Labilibaculum sp. | reverse complement strand
TTCTTGATCTACTCATACATCAAATATAATAAGAAATTAAAATGTAAATATTCGGACATAATGATCTTTTAATTTTGAATATAATTAGATAACATCTATATTTAGAATGAATTTAAATAACTTTTAAACCTAAAGAAATGAAGAAAATCACTTTACTATTTTGCCTGCTTCTTTCTGGTTTGGTTAATGCAAACAATAATACAAACATGAAAGAGCAAAAGGATAATTTGGAATTAGCAACATTTGGAGCTGGATGCTTTTGGTGCGTCGAAGCAATATTTCAAGAATTAAATGGCGTTGATAAAGTTGTTTCTGGATATATGGGAGGAGGAGAAAAACCAACTTATAAAGAAGTGTGTACGGGTGAAACTGGGCACGCTGAAGTTTGTCAAATTACTTATGATCCTACTATAATCAACTTTGAAGAGTTGCTTGAAGTATTTTGGCAAGTACACGATCCTACCACTCTTAATAGACAAGGAGCTGATGTTGGAACACAATACCGATCTTCGATCTTTTACCATTCAGAAGAACAAAAAATGTTATCGGAATCAATAAAAACAAAATTAAATGAAAGCGGTGCTTGGGATAGTCCAGTGATCACTGAAATTACCGCAAAATCAAAATTCTACAAAGCAGAAGATTATCATCAAAATTATTTCAACAGTAACTCTAATCAACCTTACTGTTCAATGGTTATAAAACCAAAACAGGAGAAATTTAAAAAAGCTTTTAAACAAAAGTTGAAAAAACAATAAAATAAATGCCAGATCATTTCTGGCATTTTTCTTTCACCATAATTTATAAGTAATTCGCTTGCAATGACTGTCTCTTCACTAGGTTCTCCTCGCGTTTAATCAAAACAGCCTAAATAGTAAACAATAAATATATTTAGCCTGATATATTATTCTACTTTTGTTATAACAACTCAACCAAAATTTAATTTATGAATAAACATTTACCCCTATTTATCATTTGTATTTTTGTTTTTCAATTTGGTTTTTCTCAAATTAAACATGACCTAAACGATTATCCTAACTTAGGAATTATGCAATACACTGTTATTACAGATGATAACAGATCTGAAGATGAAATATATCAAAATGAATTATTTCAAGAAGGAAAATTGGTCACAATTGAAAACATCGAATTAAACACAGTTAAATTTCGCTATAATATCAAAAAAGACGAGATTGAATGCAAAGTTGGTTCACAGCACAGTATTATTAACTTTCCACAAGAAATCAAAGAAATTAATATTGATGGGAATTGTTTCGAGTTTCAAAAATATCTGGTTAAAAAAGATACTTCAGATGGTTATTTACTGAAACTACATGGTGGTGATCAATCTATTTATGCGAAATATTATATTTCCAAAAATAAAACAATAGCCCCTAAACACAAGACTTATTTTCTACTAAAAAATAAAGGAGAACTTCCTAAAAAAATTAGTTCCGTTAAAGGTCTTATTTCAGAATATTTTAAGACACAGGAAAAAAAAATTCGCGAATACGATAAAAAGAATGATTTAAACTGGAAAAACCCAATGGATTTAAAAAAGTTATTTAGCTATCTTGAAGGTTTAAAGCAGCCAATGTAGCCTCTCGCTTTATTTTCCCATTTGGAGTTTTTATAAATTCTTTAATGAAAAATATATATCTGGCTTGTTCGAATTTATCGAGCAAGCCTTTTATTTTTTCTTTCAATTCAAATTCATATTTTTCTTCAGCTACTGTGCTTTCAATAAGTAAGACCAACTTCTGTCCCAATTTCTCATCTGCCACTCCAGCTAAAAAAAATGGCATTGAAATCACATTCTTCAATTTCGCCTCAATTGTTTCTGGGAATAATTTAATCCCTCCTGAGTTGACAACATTGTCGTATCGCCCAAGCCATATAAATTGTTGATCATCGATCAAATCAACAACATCATTCGTTACAATAGGGAAAGATAAAACTTGAGGCGCATCAATTTTCAAACAATTTCTTTCATCAACAGAAAATAAAACATTTCCGAGGCCTTTATAATTCTCCGATTGACTTGAACCATTTAGAGCTTTAATGGCAACATGAGAAACCGTTTCGGTCATTCCGTAACTAGAAAAACAATTGGTTGTTACATCCTGAATTTGCTTTACGAGTCTAGCATCAACCGCCCCTCCTCCTATCAACAAATTCTTAATTAATTCGATACTGCTAGATGATTGTAGGCTATTACTCACTTGAAGTGGAACCATTGCAGCAAAATCCACTTTAGAGCTAATGGTTTCCAAAGGATTTCCGTTTGGATCGACTAAAATGAGGTTTAATTGCCATAAAAAGGCACGAACAATCATCATTTTACCAGCAATATAATTGGCCGATAAACATAGCAATGCCGATTGTCCTTTCTCGAAATTGAAAAATTCCCCTGTTAGCTTTGCAGAGTTTATCATCTTCTGCTTCGACAGCGTAATTTCTTTTGGCAAACCTGTAGATCCAGAAGTTTTTGCCATTACAACATCAGAAGAATCGAACCAATTTAAGATAAAAGCATAAATATCTCTCTCCCATTGCAAAGAACTATTGCTCACACGATCTTTGCATAGACCGATTAAATCCTCATCGGAAAAATACTTGCCGTTAATCGTTAATTCAGTTCTCATATCGTTCTAAAATTGAAGTTCCCATTTGTTATCGGAATTAAAAGCCAGTAAGCCTTTTTCCATATACAAAGGGGATACAATATTGTTCGTATAAATCTGGCCAGTACCCAATCCTTGTGGCATCGGATTGTATAACGTATAAGTCCATTGCGCAATTGCATTCAAGCCAATATTCGATTCTAATGCAGAAGTAATCCACCATGGAATATTTCGCTCATTCGCTACATCAATCCATTCTTCACTCCCTTTAATCCCACCTAATAAGCTTGGCTTAAGAATAATATACTGTGGTTTAATTGTATCCAATAATTCACTCTTCTCTTCTATTTCATGAATACCTATTAATTCCTCATCTAAAGCAATTGGAAGCGGTGTTTGCAGACATAGTTCTGCCATTTCTTTCCATTGACCAGCTTTAATTGGTTGCTCAATAGAGTGCAAGTCAAATTCTGCCAATTGTTTTAGTCTATCCAACGAATTCTGAGGTGAAAATGCACCATTAGCATCTACTCTTAATTCAATTTTATCTGCACTAAATTCGTTTCTAATAGATTCTAACAGCTTAATTTCCTCCTCAAAATTGATGGCTCCTATTTTAAGCTTCAAACAATTAAAACCATCTTCTAGCTTCTGCTGAATTTGCTCTTTCATGAAAGCAGAATCGCCCATCCAAACCAAACCATTAATGGGAATTTGCTTTGCACCTTTCGTAAATTCTGATGGAAACAACAACTTGCTTCCATTTGCCTTTAGATCTAAAAAAGCAGTCTCTAATCCAAAATAGATTGAAGGCCATTCCTTTAATCCATTCTCAAGATAGTACCAAAAATCATCTATATTCTCACAAACTTCTTTTATTTTATCCTCATATCCTGGCCTATCATCAGAACTCAAACCCTGAATAATAGAACATTCTCCTATTCCTTTTACAGAAGGATTCTGGTCGTCCCAAACTCGTATAAACCAGGAATCTTTCTTGGTTAAGACACCTCGGGATGTCCCGCTCGGACGTTTAAAATCTAAAGGATAATAATGATAATCGGCTTTTAGCATTTCTTTAAAATTTAAGGATTAATCCCAAGCCAAAACACAGGCTAAACAAAAATGTACTGAGTGCTAATTTCTTTAATTCTGGATCTAATTCTCTCGAATTGACATTCTTAATTACCACAACAATATTTTTTATTAGGAAAGGAAAACTTACAAGAAATAATAATTGTATGAAGCCTTCCCATTTAAAGATCGTATAGAAACAAGCTGCCAGCATTGCAATAATGAGTAAAACAAGATGATATATTTTTGCATTTTGAGTTCCCATTTTAACAACAATGGTTATTTTTCCTGTTTTGCTATCATTTTCAACATCACGCATATTGTTCAAATTTAATACGCCAACACTTAACAAGCCAACCGATAATGCTGGTAATACCGTAAGCCAATTTAGACTCCCTGTATGTAGAAAATAGGTTCCGAGTACACCCACTAAACCAAAAAACAAAAAAACAAACAAGTCTCCAAACCCACTGTAACCATAAGGGTTTTTACCCATTGTATAGTTTATGGCTGCACCAATTGCTAAAACTCCAACGCCTAACAGAATTAATCCTTCTTGCAGACTAATTAGCTGTAATCCTTCATAAATCAGATAAAAACCAGATATCAGAGAAAGTGTTATAAATACGATTAACATCTTTTTCATTTCCTTTTTACTGATAACGCCACTCTGCACCGCTCTCTCCGGACCAATTCTATCCTTATTATCAGCACCCGAAATGGAATCGCCCAAATCATTGGCCAGATTAGATAATATTTGCAAAAACAATGTAGTTAGCGTGGCCAAAATGAAAATCTTCACGCTAAATCGTTCTTCTGCAGCGGCTAAAAAACTCGCCAAAAATATACTAGATAATGCCAATGGCAATGTTCTCAGTCGAAATGCATGTATCCATGCTGTGGTTTTACTCATAAATAGTAGAAAAATTGAAATTCAAAGTTAAAAAATTGCCTGCACACTACAAGACAAAAAAAGAGTGATGCTGTACATCACTCTAAAGATTTGTTATTACAATAAAGAATCAAAGTATTTTTATGCCTCCAATTCAGGAGTGATCGCTTCTGCAAATTGCTTTGAAAGAGCAATGTATTTTTGCTTGAAATTCTCATCTTTCAAATATTCTTTAATTTGCTCCTGCCAACCATCGGCCTGAGCAGATAGTTCCATAATTTTATGCTTGTTTGCTATATCAAACTCACTCGACTTCTCTTTTTCAACTACCTTAATGTATTCATTTACCCAGACTTCATAATTTTCCAAAAATTGAAGTCGATCTTGTTTTAATGAAAAACGATTTAGGTTAATATCAGCCAACGCTTCTTTCTCAATTAATGCAGCTGCACCAACAGTAACACCCAATTTTTGAAGAAATCCTCTTCTGCTTGTATTTTGATTACTCATTCCATATAAATTAAGACTTTCAAGTCTTAAATCTACTATTTAAATTCAGTTTAAAAA
>JADGFH010000478.1 GCA_016743925.1 Labilibaculum sp. | reverse complement strand
TAATAACAGTAAGATTGAATAGAAGGCCATCATCGGGAGATGAATTATCTCCATACTTTTGGTCGATTATCATTGAAACAACTAAATTTATTATGAAAATAGGAAATAATATTCTCCAGATTCTTTTAATATCTTTTATATTGTTATCAAATACAAATAACAGATTACCAGTACTTATCATTAAGTAACTCAAAGCCATCCAAACTGAATAGAACAAGCTATATTTATTAGATATGTCACTATCAATAAATGTTATGGATAGTAGAATAAAAATTATTGAATAAACTAGCATCCATTTTTTTCCTTTGGTCATTGTCATTGTTTTTTATTTATTATGGCACGCAGCGGTAAATTGTATGAGTAGTTGCATATTGTGTGGTGATTTCCTGTCAAAACCTTGTGCAGTTTGAACGGGCTATAAACCTAACTATTTAACTTTTCCCTGCCATTACTGATACAAAATGTTGTGTGGCCTTATTCATCTTTTATCTCTATTAATTCTTTAGTTTTTATCGCAAACTCATTGTTTGAATTTAAGAGTAATGATTGTTCATTATGTATCCTTGCTTTTTTCAAATCTCCAATCGAATAATAAGTCCTGGCTAAATATGCATCAGCACTTAACGCTCCTGGATAAAGTTTTTTACATCTTACCAATAGCTTTATTTTTTCTTTAGTTTGATTTCTCTCCTTAAGAACATAAGCTAATAAATAAAAGTCGAATTCCGTTGGGTTTATTTTAAGGCCTATTTTCTCTGATAAATCATTGTAATGTTTTAAGAATAATTCTGTCATGTTTTCAGAATCTTTATCAGGAATGGTAAATTTCCAATCTTTAAAAATTAAGAATAAAGCGTCTGTTATGCTAACAGGAAAAATAGTATGATGTGTATCGGAAGACTTTAAAATTGATTTGAATAAAAAGGTCTGACTATTTATTTCATTAAATGCATCTATAAGTTTAACATTTCCTTCATAAAAATAGTCTTGCTTACTGGCAGCTAAGAACAAGCGTTTTTTAGATTCTTTTAAAGATGATATTTTATCTTCACTGCTCAACTCTTCAATAAAATAATCAGAATTTACTGGTGCAGAGCTATAAAAAGCATGAAACGGAGTCTTCTCATCCAGCATGTTACGTAAAACCAATTCTCCACCACGAGAATGTCCAATTATTGCTTTAAAATGACACTTTCTGTACTTTTTGGCAATTAAAGGAATTACTTCTTGGACTATAAACTTATCATACTCACTTATATTCTTTGAATTTGGGTTGCCTACACCAACAACAATTGACTCAGGGATTGTGTGCAATTGATTCAATTCTAACATATGATAGGATCTACTTAGATTTTCCGAAATAGAATAATACATACGAGTTCTTGAATAATTGCCTAATACAACTTGTAAAGGATAGCTATCATATGAACTGTAATAGTTAGGTGGCAAGTAAATATGAATTAACTTACCTTCATTTAAGAATTTTGATTGAATAGTATCCGTGAAAGTAAACTGCTTATCAATGCCTTGGCAAAACACACTTGTCTGAAAAATTACAAATAATATAGTTACTATCTTTTTCATAGAATTAAAGATTAATCACTTTTATAATCATAGAGCCGGATTTTCTGCTAATACTTTTTTAGCATTTTTGCTATCAGGATTTAATCAGCTATTATTTTTACATATTGTTACCAAACGTATTATTCAATATTCAAGTGGAGTGTTTTTTGATTTCCATAGCCTCTTAAGACTAAACTGTTTTTATAAATTTCAAGAATTCCGTAAGAGCTAATTTTAGTATCTACCATTCCAAATATTGTAATATAGTGAACCCCATTTTTAAAAACATAACCTCCTAAATGATTGTGTCCATTAATAAATGCAACAACATTAGAACTATTTTCAATAATATCAATTATTTCATAATCGTTCCATAAATTATGCGAATTACTTTTGGGTCTAATAGGTAAATGAGAAAAAAGAATGACTTTTTGATTCAATGAAATAGCACTAGCTAATTCCTGCTTAAGCCAGTTTTGTTGTTCTTTTCCTATAGCACTATTCCAGTGATGCTTATTTGATTTCACCTTAGTGTTTTCATAATATGACTTGACTTTATTGGTATCGTGATTATGTAATGAATTTGAGAAATAAGAATAGTCAGTAGCATCAAGAACTATAAACTTCCAATCTTTTTTCGAATATGAGTAATAATAATGAGGCATTGATAACTTCTCAAGTAAACCTCTCAAATTAGTTGAGTCAATAGAAAAGTCGTGATTTCCCAGAAGTTGGTAGTTTTCAATATCTGGGTTAAGCTTATTATAAATTGGTAGAATAGAATCATAACTTTTCCAACCATCATCGATAATGTCTCCAAGATTTTGTACAAAATCAACATTATTATTAAAAGTGTCAATAGCTTCTTCAAGTTTCCATAAAGATTCTCTATAATACCTTTTGCCTGCAGTTGGTTTATCTGCATATTGAGGATCAGCAATTAGCCCAATTTTTAAAATCGGTTCTGTTTTTGAACAAGAACCCAATACTATAAGTATTATAATGATGGGGAAAAAGAAATTCTTCATCTTAGGTTGAATGTGTATAGTTTACAGTTGTACAATTCACATGGTTTACACTATGTGGTCTGTTAACCGAATACTTTTTTCTCTATATTTTGAACAAACCAATTTTAATTGGCTTGCTGGTGTTTCTTAATTGAACCAAACTTGCAAACTGAGCATCACCGCCCATGAAATTTAGCTTTTGTTGGCTTTAGTGCTTTTATTTTTTAACTCAATCAATTTTTAGGTTTAAGACTTGGTTAATTTATGTTCCGTTCTTTTAAAGTTTCCTCAAGGGGTTTGTTTTTATCAGGGTTTTTTGCAATTTTAAAAATTATGAAGAGTAAAAGGAACATTGGTATAGTTCCAAAAGGACTTTCGTAATGAACTATAGCAGAGCCTAACATAAATAAAACTCCTACTAAAAATCCGATTAATAGTGCTTTTAAGAATTTACGTTTTTTTAATTTATTTTTTTCAATCTGTAATTCTTCGTTTGTAAGTTCAGCTATTTTATTTTTTTCCATTAGTATTTTTTTAAAGTTTTATTTTCAGGTATTAAAGCCAACGGCAGTCTGTCTAATAACCTAAAGCAACTCGCTTAGATTCTGATATTTCTTTATTTTCAAAGACAACTACCTAAATATATTACTGTCAAGTTTTACCTTTTAGACAGTCTGACGGCTAGTATAAGAATAGTAGCCGATTGTGTTGCGCTTTCTTGTCAAATTTCAAGAAAGTTGAAGCAAGCTAAAGCTTTTAAATTTATAACTATACCGACTATTATTTTTATACATTGTTATGTATCGCTTATTTATTGTCTTTTTTCTCAAACTCCACATAATGGGATATGCCATAATGCATTCTATTGGAATTAGATGCCATAGCAACTGCTGTACCAATCAATTTTCCAGATTTGTATTCCAAATTCAACGTAGTTATTTGTGGACATCTTAAAAAATGTTCTCCCGGAATATTTTCTTTATACCAACCCCTTATTTGTCCATTTTTGAAATACCATTTATTCAGTAGCATTTTATGCTTTATTTTATAACGATGAGTTTGCAAAATCATTGACTCGAACTGAACATACATATTAACATGAATGTCTCCATCTTCTTGGAACACGAGCTCTATTGGGATTCGTTTATTATCTGTAACAATATGTCCATCCCAATTACCAATAAAATCACTTTGTTTTATTTCCTTTGATTCTTCCTGAGTAGCAACTTGCTGTTTTTGCGCTTGCTTTGTTTCTATAGATTTTAAATCGGAAATCATTTCCAGTAAAATTTGTTCAGTGATTTGATGTGTATATTCTGTATATTGATTTGAAATAGCAGCTACAGCAATGTTCTTTTCTGGAAGCAATCTTATCATAGCATCTACACCATCCATACCCCCTGCGTGATAAACCATCTTGTATTTATAATCCTTATCATTTATGAACCAACCTAATCCATAAGTATTTCTTCCATTAGAATTATCAGAGTATTGTTTTTGTTGCATTGATTGAATGGTCTTCAAGTTCAGCAATGAAGCCCTATTTTCTGTAGTATTACCCAAATGAAATATCCCAAAATTAATCAAATCTTCAATTGTTGTGCTCACATTTGCTGCACCAGGCGCATCAGCAAATGAAAATGGCATCAAATTTCCTTTGATATCATACCGCTTAGCAAGTTTATTTTTTGTTTTTGCTGAAATATCTAAAGTTGTTTGTGTCATACCCAAAGGGGTGAAAATTTCTTCCGTCATATAATCATTGAATTTCTTTCCAGTTGAGTTGTAAATAACATGTCCTAAAATACCATATCCCAAATTTGCATATACATATTTTGAGGATGGTTGAGTAATAATAAAGCCATATTTGTCAATAGCCTGGGTGATATTTGGTATTGAAACGGTGTCATCATCATAGTAATACTGGAAATGCATTGGTAATCCAGAGGTGTGGCTTAACAAGTTTCGACATGTAACTTTGTTACTGTCATTTGTATAATATTTTAGTTCCAAAGTGTCCAGATAGGTTTGGATATCTACATCTAAATCTAATTTCCCACTCTCAACCAAGTTCATTATTCCCGTTGCTGTAATGGGTTTTGAAATTGAGGCAATTGTATAAAGTGTATTCGGCGTAGCTTCTATTTTATTTTCTTTATCTGCGTATCCAAACGATTCCATCCAAATTATTTTACCGTTTTCTATCACAGCAACTGATAAAGATGGAATATCTCCTTTGTCAATTTTTTCAATTATTGTTTTTTTGATACTACTAAATTTATCACTAGTTACAATATCGTCATCATATTTACCTTTTTCACTACATCCAAAGATGAGTATTGAAATAATAGTCAGAATTAAAAGTATCTTTTTCATAAAGTTTCCCTTTTGTAATGATACATAACGGCAGTCTGTCTAAAAAGTCATAGATCTGCCAAATTTGAGATCTAAATATAGCTGTTTTAAGGATACATAAAAAATGACAGACTATTTATTAATTAATAGAATTAAAGTTCTTATTTGTATCGATTTAGTGTCTGATAACCCAAATAAATAAAACACACAGGATAATTGCTGCATTGCCCATTTTATCAGC
>JADGFH010001175.1 GCA_016743925.1 Labilibaculum sp. | reverse complement strand
ATTCAATATGCTTAAATCTGTTCACAGTTTGTGCCTAAAGGCAATCTAATCAATTCACTTAAATCCTTTTATTTCCACGCTTTTATCGACATATACCTAAATTATTTATTATCATTATTTACTTTTTGGGCAGCCTGCCACACGAACGCTTAGTTCTTATATGCCATATTTAATTTCACTTTTTGGAATATCAGATATAATTTTAATTCCACTTATTTCCATAAGATGACTAGCGTTAAAATCATTACAAATATCTGGATGAAGTTTATAGCTAAAAATCATTGAATTATCTTTAATCTCACTATTAAAACTATAATTTGTAACTAACATTTTATTCCCCGATAGTTTTGCAAGTTCAATATCGTGTGTTGCAATAATTCCTGACGTTTTGAGCTTACCTATTTGATTAATCAATGAAAAACCACCTTTATGTCTATCTTCTGAGTTTGTACCTTTAAACATCTCATCCAAAAGAAAATAAATGTTTTGACTACTTTCTATTAGTTTCAGCATCTTTTCAATTCTACTTAATTCTGCATAAAAAGAAGAGATTCCTTTCTTCAAATTATCTTGGGTTCTCATACTTGTATATAATTTCAGATTCGAAACCTGCCCATATTTTGCACAACAAGCTGCACCAGCTAATGCCAATACAAGGTTTACACCAACGGTTCTCAAAAAAGTGCTTTTCCCTCCCATATTAGAACCAGTTATCATAACAAGATCACCTTGTCCATCTGAGTTAAAATTATTACAAACACGTTTATTCGAATTTATTAAGGGATGTCCCAACGACTCAAAATGGACGTAGTTGTTCTTTTCTGTTATCTCTGGAAATGTATAGGATGGGTTTGAAAAGCAAAATCCTGCAAAACTATTTATTACCTCAAATTCACTAACTGTAGCAGACCATGATTTTAAAAACGCTTTATTTTTAAATTTCCATTTTTCTACTCCAATAATTAAATAAATATCCAATAGAAGGAAACTGTTTAATAAAGAATAAAAAGGATTTCCTTTTATTATTTTCTTTATCTGATTTATACCTCTTTGCTGTGAGAAATCCAATAGTTTGCATAGCTTGTTAATTTCATGGTATGCTGAAAATTTGCTTTTTATGAGCATGGTTTGTAATTGGCATAATTTATTTGACTTAAAACTTTCACATTCAATTTTATTGATTAGTGTTCGATAACCTCTTAAAGTGTTCAAATTCTCTTGTGAGGTTTCAACGATATCTTCCGCTAAGGGTTTTACTTTTCTTAAAATTATGTAATTAACGAATAAAACAGAAATAAAGGAAAGTAAATAAATATACCCGTTTGATGAATCCGAATTAATTATTAATAAAAATAAGCCAAGTAATGATAAAACCGAAAATATTATTGCAATGGCTAAATATATTCGTCGATATTTTAATAAAACGACAGGTGCTTCTACCCAATCTAACAATTTATAATAATCACTTTTTTTATTTTGAAAGTGCATGCCAACTGCCTGAAAATCTTGCCGCCAATCTAATTTTTGAGA
>JADGFH010001174.1 GCA_016743925.1 Labilibaculum sp. | reverse complement strand
TTGAGAGTATAGCAAATGATTTAGGACAAAATACCAATAAAAATGATTCTAATGATGATGTTATTAAAAATCAGTTTACTCTTGATAGAATTAATGAATCCTACAAAAGTTTTGATGATTTAATTATTAATAATGATAATGTTGCAAACTATTTACAAGTTGCAAGTAAGGTACATAATCGTTCTTATAGTAATTCTGTTTTATTATATACACAATTAGAAGCTAGAGGACAACAGCACGAGAGTATAAGCTATCTAAAGAACTTTTACACTTGGAGCAATACAAAGCATAATGATGAGAAAGTTAGAATAAAAAAAGGCAGTAAAGGTTTTGATGTTGTAGTACCTAAAAAAATTGGAGAAAAAACATCTTTTGCAATTACTAAAGTTTTTGATATAACACAAACAAGTGCAAAAGATTTAGGATTATATTCAAAATATAGAGAAAATTATGATGATATGTATCAAGAACTTTTATACTCAATTAAAAATTCAGATTTAGGACTGGATAATTTATCAATTGATGATAATTTAGAATCTAAAGATAAATTAATTGAACTTTCTTATCAAATTGGAGATTATTATTTTGATACTGAAAATGATAAAGAATCGTTTAGTTATGTTTTTTTAAACACATTAAATATATCAAGTTATGCTAGTTTTGATTTTGAAAATAACTCTATTGATGATACAAAAGCAAGTTTAAAAAGTGTTGTAGAAACACTAAAAAATATATCTAAAAAAATACATTTAGATTCTATAATTTATGATTCAAATATGGAACATAGTATATATTATAAAGTAGGTAAAGATGATAGTAAAAAGCAAGGGGTAAAAACAGTAGATACTTCACTAGCTCACGAAAAACAAGAACAAATAAAAGAAGAAGTATCTACAGAAGCTGGAGAAAGTTATGAACAAGGATATTATAATAAAGATGAAAAGGAACAATTAAATGATAACAGCACAAGAAACGAACAACCATTCACTAGGAAGTCTAATGACAACAATGAGGGATTATTTGGAGGAGAACAAATCGAAGATGTTTCAGGAGTTAATTCAGAAAAAAACACTAGGGGATTATTTGCAGGAGAAATCAAATCAAGCACTACTGGAGATGAATCAACTGATGGAGAACGGATTGATGGAGAACGAAGCTTACGAGATGATAAGCAAGGAATATATTTACATTTAAGTCCACAAAAGCAAGATGCAATAAAAAATAGTGATGTTAAAAAATTATTAATCTCTTACAGGGAAGATGGAGAATTATTAGATTTTGAAATATCAGATAAAATAAAAATATTTGGAGAATTATTAGATATTAATAGCAATGATATTATTGCTGATATTGGTTATGATTTAGGACTTAAAGCAAATGAAATAGAAGCATTTAAACCTACAATTAAGAATATTGATAACTATGAATTAATATTCTTACAAAAATATACAATAGAACTAACAACAAAAATAATAGATTATGCAGTAGAAGATGAAAAACTTGAAGATGATGTTGATAATTTTTTAATGGA
>JADGFH010001173.1 GCA_016743925.1 Labilibaculum sp. | reverse complement strand
GTATTGATTGATTTACGGGATACATATGATTTTCAACTTTCGTTCAATAACAATTTACTTTCCCAATATGTGATTAGCGTAAACAAATCTTTTCAATCAAAAGATCGTGCCATCGAATTTTTGTTGCGAAAATTCCCACTCAACTTCCAAAAATCAAATGAGGTCTATTTAATATTCCCCGAAGAAAAAATTGTTCAGCACAGAATATTTGGACAAATACTCGATAAAGAGAGTTTGGAACCTCTGCCCTTTTCGCATCTTACAATTAATAATTTACCCATGGCCACCGATGAGCATGGGAATTTTTCATTTACCTCCCATATAGATAGCACTTTTCGAATTCTTGTATCTCATTTGGGCTATTTTATTCATGACACTATAGTGGATGAAGGTCCCAACCAAAATATTCTATTAACTGCAGCGAGTACCGATTTACCCGAAATTACGGTTACCGATAAAATTGTACAAACCTTTATTCGAATGGGAAATCAATCGGGAAATTTGAAATTGAATCATAAAATTGCTGGTTTTTTGCCAACCAATAACGACAATTCTGTATTTGAATTGCTTCGTTTGCAGCCAGGAATCTTAGCTGCAGGGGAACAAAAAGATGATCTCATTATTTGGGGTTCCTATGAAGGTGAAAGTCAAGTACTCTTCGATAACATTACGCTATGGGGATTAAAAAATTTTTATGATGATATTGGTGCTGTTAATCCATTAGTAGTTAAAAATATTGAAGTATTAAAAGGTGGTTTTGATGCCAGATATGGCGACCGAGTAGGTGGTATTGTGCACATAACGGGAAAAAACGGGAGCAAATTAAAGCCAAGGCTAAACCTTACCCTAAATAATATTACTGCAAGCGGTTCTTATGAACAACCAATCGGCAAAAGATCTTCTGTTTTAGTCGCTTTTCGCCAAACTTATTACAACCTCTTTAAAGATGAACAAATAAAATACGCGACATCAAACATTGATCTACAAGGAGAAACAAATCAAAATAATAACACGCCATCTTTTCTAGATTTAGATGTTGCACCCGATTATAAATTTCATGATTTAAACTTTAAATTTTCCACTAATTGGGAGAATGGAGATAATTTCTCTGTTAGTTTGATGGGAGGTGAAGATCGCTACTCCTACGATATTACCACAGATTCTTTTACCAATGCAAAAAAACACAAATTTGAAGGTAATGATCAATTTGGTGGATCTATAAACTACAGTAAGGTCTGGAATAATGGAAATATCAGTTCTATTTCCCTTTCCCGATCTGAACTAAAAACAAGAACTAGTGATGTTGTCTCAATAACAAGAATTCGTACGAAAGAAGAATTTTTCAGAAGAGATGACAAATCGAGAAATAAAATATTGGAACATCGTGCCACACTTAAGAATACTTTTGTTTTTGCTGAAGATCAAAATTTCGAAACAGGAATTAATTATATCAATAATGAAGTTGATCTAAAAGAAGATTCATTAGATGTAAATATTCTACATATAAAATCAAAAGCCGATCGACTAAGTTA
>JADGFH010000477.1:3597-5175 GCA_016743925.1 Labilibaculum sp. | reverse complement strand
AACTTCAACTCATGAGAATATTATTAAGTCTATTGGTATTTGTGATGATTTCTGCGAATGTATTTGGGCGAGAAAAATGTGAGGATAATTATTTAAGGGAGTGGGAGACTTTTAAAAAAGAAAATGCACCTTTTAATGTTATCAAGCGAGAGAATTTCCTGATAGCAATGTTAACTGAAAGAACTAAACCTAAGTTAGGTGATTTGAGCTATAAAAGAGAGTCGTACACAGTAGGACAAGAAATTATTGGAGTTGCTTTACACATTACTGCAGCGCTTAATGATCATTTAAATGATAGGAATGAAATATGGAAAGATCCTGCTAAATATTTCATAGAAGGATTTTATTAAAAATGAATTTATGGCACTATATAGATAATTGTAAAATTATTTTATTTTTGTTTCTGAATCAATCCGATATTGGGAATGAAAAAAGTAGGAATAATTCGTTGTCAGCAAACAGAAGATATGTGCCCTGGTACAGCTGATTTTGCTGTAACAGCTAAAGGGAAATTAGCCTTTAAGGAGTATGGTCCAGTTGAAGTTATTGGCTTTGTATCATGTGGAGGTTGTCCGGGTAAAAGAGCGATTAGTCGCGCTAAGATGATGATGGACAGAGGAGCGGATATTATTGCAATGGCATCCTGTATTGGTAGAGGAAATCCGATTGGCTATGCTTGCCCTCATTTTGAAATTATGCGTGATGCAATTAAAAAAGCAACTGATTCGAAGGTTGATTTTTTGGAATGGACGCACTAATTGGAAAATACAATAAGCATAAAAACATATCATGAACTTAAATCTGGATAACAGTACCGCATTACTCTTAATTGATCTACAGAAAGGATTCGAAAATATTGAATATTGGGGTGGTGGCAGAAACAACCCAATGGCAGAAGAGAATGCTGCAAAGATTTTACATGTATGGCGTGAGAATAGCTTGCCATTATTCCATATTAAACATTGTTCTACAAACCCAAACTCACCTTTGGCTGAAGGAAATAAAGGAAATGATTTTCTCGAGTTTGTAACACCTCTTAAAGGAGAAGTTGTGATTAAAAAGAATGTGAATTCGGCTTTTATTGGCACAAATTTAAAGGAATTACTGGATGAAAAAGGGATAACGAAAATAGTGATTGTTGGCTTAACAACCGACCATTGTATTTCTACATCTACACGAATGGCAGGTAATTTTGGCTATGAAACTTATTTAATTGCTGATGCTACTGCTACTTTTGATAAGATTGGTGTTAATGGGGAGAAATATACAGCACAATTAATTCACGATACTGCCTTAGCAAGTTTGCATGAAGAATTTGCGACAGTAATTAATCTGAATGATTTTTATCAACTGTTGCAATAATCTTTTAAAATCAATCGCGTACTAAATGTTTCTATAGAATAAGTGTTAATTCTTTATGCTTATCGCAGCTAGTACCTTTCAGTACCTAAAATCTCATTTTAAAGATGTTACTATCCAGATCTTATCTAGTTAGGAGAGTATAAAAAAGCCAATCAGCATTTCACATCTGTTCCTTTTTATTAACTCATAACTATAATTCTTAATTTACTATTAACA
>JADGFH010000477.1:0-3587 GCA_016743925.1 Labilibaculum sp. | reverse complement strand
AGTTTGTACTTATCATTTTTCACTATTCTCGTATCAATATTGCTAAATATCGAGTCTTTCCCTATTTACGTTCACCTTTCCTCTATTTACTTAAGCTTGTTCAGATATTTTAAGTCTTTCCATGATTTTTGCTACCTTTCCCTATTATTGAGTCTCTTTCCTGGAAAGAATCAAAAATTTAGGGAAAGACCCTATATTTATCGGAAAGACTCGACATTTAGCGGAAAGACTAAGGATTTCACAGCAAGAATAATTTTTTGTTTTCAAGGGTATCTCCGTTGGAAATTTTAACACTCCGTCTTGATTTTAAATGATGCTTTGAAGCAGAATTACTATCACAAGTTGAATATGAGACTTAGCATTGAGGCTAGAGATTAGAACCCGTTTAGTGAAGAGAGCGTATGATGGGAGAGTATCAGATAATATTTTGTGAGTAGTTAGGGGTGAAATTCCCCTAACTTACTCGACTAGCTGTATTTAATTTTTAAGCTCTAAATAGTGTTTCACAAAATACACCCAACTATCTAGTCTATCGTACAATTGTTGTGTTGCCGGAAAAGGAATGTTAATTTCAGGCGAAATACCAATATTATCAATAGGGTATTCTGGTAATCTTCGAGAACGAGTCATAGGGTATTTTAATCGAAAATGACCCGATGGAAATTCTGCTCTTGTTGTATTGGAGTAATCCAAAACACCATCAGTATTTTCATTTCCAAATAAAATTGCTTTTTCACTTTCTTTAGCCTCTAATAAAAACTGTTCTGCTGAAGATGCATTATTTTCATTAATGATGATACCTATTTTGCGAGGGTAAGAAAAAATTGAATCCCTCTCGATCACTTTATCTTTACCCATCATAGGATGAACAACAAATTGCCCAACACTTTTTCTCATTTCGGACAATAGAGATTTAGTCCACTTTATACCTTCGGCTCCATTTTTAATTTGTCCATTCGCTAATTGATCTTCAAAATCTTTAATGTTTCCTTTGCTTGCATACCATTCCACGCCTTTACTCGTATATGGTTTCGTGTAAATTAGCTGCGCCAGAACTTTGTAATATTGATCTTGTCCTCCTCCATTATTTCTAATATCTATTATCAAATTAGGTCGGGAGGATATCTCATCCCAGTTTTTCTTAACCAAATTTAAGGCTACATTGTTATGAAAACTTGGAATCCGTAAATAATAGGTACTATCTCCTAGACTTGAAGCAACAGGCCAAATGTTTGATCCACTATGATTTTCTGGAATATATGATTGTAACAATGCCATATCTGCTATTTCATCAGTAGATACCCGGACGCACCTTGTGCGATTATGAATTTCAAGAATTTTATTATTCAAATGCATTGAAAATTTCAATTTATTCTTTATACTGCCATCTGAAGCGTAAGAAACAGCTGTAAATTCATTATTCTCAGCAATACATATTTTATACATTATTTGATTTTCTTTATAACGGCGGTATTTTATTGCAACTCCATAATAGAAGTCATCTTCTGGAGCTTTTACAATAGCAAATTTCCCTCTTCCGAGCCACACACCTTCTATTGATTTCCCACTATTATTAAGGCTATCATATGTTATTTTAAAAAACTGAGGAACAGGTTTATCTTCGGTTGTTGTTCGTTTCTTCACTTTCTTTCGAATAACTCTCAAATGCTTATCCTTAAACCAATTCGTATACTCTGTTAAATAATACCAACATGAATCTGGATACCGTACTATTTTTGTTTCTAATTTTTGCTTAAGTTGCATTAACTGTATACTAGTGGTCGATGTAACTTTAGTTGAATATCCAGGATAATCACATTGTATTTTATTCACTAAATATTCAAAATCATTTAAACATTCTTTTTGTTGAGCATGAATAAATACAGAAATCAATAAGCTCAGGCCGAGTAATAGTTTCTTTTTCATTTTATATTTTTTATACCGACTAAGGGTAAAATTTCAATTTTCAAAATCTCTTCAAAATCCCAAGCTTTAGCATGAGAAATTAATGGTTTTAACATAGGGCGAATTGCGGATAATGCCTTAGTCAGTTTGCATAAAGAATTTGTGACACTAGTTAATTTGAGTGAAACTTATCAAGTGTTTCAACAATCTTAGAACATCATTAAATTTTTGATTTGCTCTTGATAATTTCGCCCGCTTATTATTTTGGAAGCGGTACAATTCTTTAACTTAAGAACATAACGCCCTCCCATATATCTTTTTATTTCTTTGATATAAGAAATATTTACTATGCAGGAGCGTTGTATTCGTACAAAATTCTCGTTTAGCTTTCCTTCTAGATAATTTAAACTGTGATCGATCACATATTCTTTACCCGACGAAGTGTGTATGCTTACATATTTATCTTCGGCAGTGAAATGTGAAATTTCATTTAAGGCGACAAAAATAACCCGATCAGCAATCTTTACTGGAATGGAGCTTATTTCTTTTTTTGCAATTTGTTTGAGTTGTTTCGAAAGAAAATTTTCTAATTCTATTTGCTTGGTATCAGTTTTGAATAAATGCAATTTCTCAATGGATTTTTCCAATCGATCTTCTTTAACTGGTTTCAGAAGATAATCAATACTACTTGTTTCGAAAGCTTGCAAAGCATAATCATCGTGTGCCGTACAAAATATTACAATGGGCTGATGCTTTATTTCTTGCAGAACTTCAAAACCTGATTTACCGGGCATTTGAATATCAAGAAATATCAAATCAGGCTTTAGGTTTTCGATCATTTCAATGGCTTGATTTCCATTTCTTGCTTCTCCCAACAGATCAATCTGATTAGCGAAAGGAGAAAGTAGCTTCTTTAAGCGCTCTCTGGCCAGTGCTTCGTCATCTATTATAAGGGTTTTGTAGGGCGTATTCATTTTTAGATTGATTTAGGTGTGAATGGAAGTTTAATGTAGATGTTTTTATTTGGTTTGTTTTCCCAAGAGATCTTAGCAGCTTCACCATATAGGATTTCCAGTTTTTCGTACAAACTTTGTAAGCCATAACCTGAAATTGGAGAATCAGGAAAGTCAGGGCCATTATCGTACACTTTTACGACTAAGTGATTTTCCAACTTTGAGATTTCTAATTTAATAATGCCCTTTTCCTGAATGACAGAAACACCATGTTTCACTGCATTCTCGATTAATGGTTGAATTAGGAATCGAGGAATTAATGTTTTTTCGGCTGTTTCGTCAATCTCGATTGAGTAATCTAAATCATCACCAAAGCGAACTTTTTCGATTTGCAAGTAGGTTTCTGTTATCTCAACTTCTTTTTGAACTTCGATCATATCCTGATCTTTATTGTTGATGGCATATCTGAAAAAATCAGATAGAGCCAAGGCCATTTGTTCCGTTTTTGATGGATTAATATGAGTTAGTGTTGCAATAGAATTCAAAGAGTTGTATAAAAAGTGTGGGTTGATTCTAGAGTGTAAGGCCTGCAGCTCGGCTTTGCTTTTTAGCAATTTTAGCTTTGATAACTCCAAATCTCGCATTCTTATTTCCTGAATATTTTTGAAATTTACAAAATTGAAAATAAGTCTTAGACATACAATTAATACTAAAATTATAAGTTCGTCA
>JADGFH010000476.1 GCA_016743925.1 Labilibaculum sp. | reverse complement strand
CCAACGCCATTTACACCTTCAAATTTATTCTGCTTAGAGTAATAGTTACTTACTTTAGAACTTCTTTTCTCATATTGTTCTAAACGGTGAATAATTATATCCGTATCAATATCATATTTTCTTTTTCCTTGAGTTTTTCCTCTTGCCGTTAATCGTTTTATTGATTCAAGAGTTGAAACATCAAGACTTATTGATGATGTAACCGTTGACTCCAATTTTCGAAGTAAACCATCTAGAATATAAGCTTGAACAATTGTTCTAGGAAACCCTTTAAAAATAAATCCGTTAGCGTCAGGATGTTTTCGAATTTGTCTTTCAATTAATCGAATTGCAATTTCGTCAGGTACAATATCACCTTTCTCAATATACGTCTTAGCACTTATTCCCATTTCAGTATTTTTCTTGATTTCTTGGCGCATTAAATGCCCCGTAGAAATGTATACCAAATTGAATTTTTCTGCTAGTTTCCTTCCTTGTGTACCCTTTCCTGAACCAGGAGGTCCTAATAGTACAAGATTGATCCATGATTTTTCAAGGGTTTGGTCAACAATTGTTGTTAAACGTTCAAAGATCTGATCTATCCCACCTAATCCATCAATACCGTTATAGATTTCCTTTTCTTTGTAAAAGTTAGCAACTGGAGCTGTTTTGGTATCATATTCCTGCAATCTTACACTAATTACTTCTTCTGTATCGTCAGCTCTATTTTCTTTTTTTGCTCGATCTAATAACCGACTACGTAACTGGTCTGTAGGCACCTCTAAACTTAGCATACAGTCTAATTTTGTATTCATTTTTAGAAGTAAACCCTCCAAAATGTAAGCTTGTACAGTTGTTCTAGGAAATCCATCAAATAAAAACCCATTAACTTCAGTATTGGTTTGAATTCTTTCTTCAATAATTTGAACAACGATTTCATCCGGCACCAGTCCCCCTTTTTTGATAATATCCTTTGCTTGAAGTCCTAATTCCGTTCCTTCTGCAATTTCTTGTCTAAGGATATCTCCTGTAGAAATATATGCCAAGTTGTATTTTTCAACAAGCATTTTAGATTGAGTACCTTTCCCTGCTCCTGGAGGGCCAAAAAGCGCAATGTTTAACATGTATCAGTTTTTATATTGTGTGTTTAAGTATTTAAAATTGATCTTTAAATTAAGTAAAAGTTGAATATTGTTATTGTAGGAAGATCCGTAATGTTTTTTTCCCTTTTGCTATGACTAGCATGCTAAGTGCCCAACAAAAAAGATGTAATAAACCTAATAATAAAAAAGTAGGGAAAACCGGACCATTCCAAAAAGCGTAATTAGCTATTGCAAAGAACAAATAGCCTCCAACAAGCAGTAAACTACCTAAGAATTCAAATTTCCATACAGCAATTAGTCCTAATAACATGATCGCATTTGCTGCGAATAACCTTACTTCTTGTTCCGACATCAAATTAAAATCAGGGGAACCAATTTGAATTGCAAACCAAATAAAAAATAGGAATAAGAATATTCCTAAGAATCGTGCGATCCAACGAATTATGGTTATGGCTAGTTTCAAATTGAATTCTAATTTAGCGGTTAGACAAATTAAAATAACTTGCCTTTTATCAAATATAGATGTTTTAATATTTAATTGAAAATGATGAATGGAGATAATGACATGCGTTTAATTCAATTATCTTAATAATAATTGTTTTACAAGTCTGATTATTAGCGTATTTAAATTGACATTGTTCTCTTAATGTCTTATATTTTATTTAGTGAATTGTTGAACTAAAATATATCGATATGAAGGCAAACTATATCTGTCCGAATTGTAGAACTTACCTAAACGTAGGAGAACGAATTGTTATTTCTGCAAAAAATCATAAAGGAGATAAAGGAATTCTTCTGTTTAGTATTCATTTAGGAGATTACGAAATTCAAAAACATTCCTGGTTTGATATGGAAGAAAATGAAATTATTAGCATGTTCTGTCCTTGTTGTCATAAAAGCTTAAAACACCCAAAAGTTCACGAAAACATTTACAAAATAATAATGCAGGATGAAGAAGATCAGGAATATGAAATTTTATTCTCTGGTATTTATGGTGAAAGGTGTACTTACCAAATAAGTGAAGAAAAAGTAAATACATTTGGTGACGATGCAGGTAAATATCTGAATTATACCAACCTGATTAATATGTCGTAAATATTATGGAACGACACAAAGCGAATCCATTAATTGCTCCTAAAGATGTAAAAGCTTCAAATGTTGCTTACCAAGTATTAGGAGCGTTTAATCCTGCTGCAACGAGCTTTAAAAAGGAAACAATTCTGCTACTTAGGATTGCAGAGAATTGTATTCCAGAAAAAGATTTTGTTACCATTCCTTTTTATGATGTAAATGGCGCAAATACGATTAGAATAAAAAAGGATAATCCCGATTTGACTTTTAAAGATACTCGTGGCTACTTCTACAAAGGAAAAGATTATTTATCAACAATTAGTCATTTACGAATAGCGAGAAGTCTGGATGGGGTTAATTTCTCAGTAGATGATACTCCATTAATATATCCTACTTTACCTGAAGAAAGTTTTGGTGTTGAAGATGCCAGAATTGTAAAAATAAAAGATCTCTATTACATAAATTACACAGCTGTTTCTGATGATGGATATGTAACCTTGCTTGCCACTACCAAAGATTTTATTTCAATTCATAAAATTGGAATAATTTTCCCTCCGCTAAATAAAGATGTGGCGCTTTTTCCGGAGAAGATAAAAGGACAATATATGGCATTGCATCGACCGGATAATAAAGGTTTTGGCTTGCCTTCAATTTGGTTAGCTAGCTCCCCTGATTTAATAAATTGGGGAAGTCATAAATGCTTATTAAGGCCAAATGGATCTAAAGAAGAAAGTCAGAAAATTGGAGGTGGATCCTCTCCAATTAAAACCGATTTTGGATGGTTGGTTATTTACCATGCAAAAGGTGATAACAGTGTTTATACTCTCAAATTATTGCTGCTTGATATTGATGATCCTTCTAGAATAATAAGTATTGGAAAGACACCAATTTTGTTACCTCAAGAAACTTATGAAAAAGATGGATTTTTCCCCAATGTTGTTTTCACGAATGGAATAATCGAAAAAGACAATGGAGAATTATGGATATACTATGGAGCTTGCGATGAAACTGTTTGCTTGTTTAAAACATCAGTTTCTGAATTATTATTACGACTAAATAAATAGTAAGTCATGAGAATAGCATACGTTTCAACATACCCACCAAGCGAATGTGGGATAGCAACTTATACCCAGTACTTAAGTGAATCTGTTGCGAGAAAGGGTAAAGAAATCAGAATTTTAAGCCAATTAGGAGCTAGTGGGAAAAATATTTTTGAAGTATTTGCACCCACAGATAAAGACATCGCTGCCAAGCTCTTCTTCTATATCGAAAGGCTATCACCAGACGTAGTGCACATAGAGCATGAATTTGGTTTGTTTGGAGATCAAAGAGGTGTCCAAATTGTAGAATTCCTTATACGATGTAATTTGGCAGATACGCCAGTAATAACAACTCTACATACTGTTTTTGAAGATTTGAAATATGAAGAAAGAATAATTGTTCAACATATCTTGCATTGCAGCTCTACTGTTGTTGTCCATGAATATTTTCAAAAAGAAATTCTGATGGCCAATTTTGATTGTCCAATTCCGATTGAGGTTATTCCTCACGGAGTAAGAAATGTGGAAATTATTGAAAATGCAAAGGGGTTATTGTCACTAGAAGGTAAAAAAGTATTGTTGTTAGCTGGATACATGCGATCGACTAAAAACTTTGAGAAAATAATAAGTTTATTGCCAAGTTTAGTTAAAAGTATTCCAAATTTTTTATTGTTGATTGCTACTAGAAGCCGAATTAACGAACATTCAAAATATGGAGAAGAACTTTATCAATTAATTGAAAACTCTCAATATCAGGAAAATATTAAAGTCTTGCATGGTAAATTTCCACAAAAAACGCTTGATACTATTTTAAGTGCTTCCGATTTATTAGCTCTACCTTATACTAAAGGAGCTCAAAGTGGCGTTTTGGCGCAAGCTTCTGCCTTGAATTTACCTGTGATTACATCCGATTTACAAAGTTTTAAGAATTGGATATTTGAAGTTAATGGAGGTTTGTATGCCGAATCGGATGATGAATACGTTTCGCACATAAGCAGATTACTAAAAGATGATGAATTGCGTTACGACTTTATGGATAATATAAAGCAAAGTAATCTCGAACGAAACTGGAATACAATTGCTGAAAGACATTTACTTCTGTATAAAAAAGTAATAAAGTCACCAACTTCTGGAGCTGAATTTTTCCATGTTGAGTCGACTAAACAGCATAAAATTAATCTGATGACTCAATAATAATTCATTTTTTGAAAGAGATCATCAATTTTTAAACGAGCAACTCCCGAACGTGAATCTGCCATTGCATAAGGTATGATTAATTGATTATTGTGTGCAATTGCTCCACAAGAATAAACCACGTTTGGGACATATCCGTTGCGTTCGTTTTCATCAGGAATTAAAAAAGGTTCTTTTAACAGACCAATTACTTTGGTTGGATCATTTAGATCTAGTAAAATGGCACTAATGGTATAGGTACGTACTGGGCCAACACCATGTATAAGCAGCAACCATCCTTTCTCAGTTTCTATTGGTGATCCACAGTTTCCTATTTGAAAAAACTCCCAATAAAATGCTGGTGGTTTAAGTAATATTGGCTTTTCCCAGTATTTAATATTTTCGGAAAACATGATGTACAAGTTTTCATTATCGTTACGAGAAATAGTTGCAAATTTCCCATTGATTTTTCGCGGAAATATGGCCATGCCTTTTCCTTTTGAACCTTCACCAAGAAGAACAGATACCTTAAAATGGCAAAAATCAGTAGTTTCTATCAATTGTGGTAAAGCTGCTACACCATTATAGGCTGTATAAGTTGCATAATAAACGTGCTTTCCTTTACCGTTTCCATTTTTAAAAAAGACAAAGCGAGCATCTTCTAGTCCTTTAATTTCGTTGTTAGATACAGGAAATATAACCCTTGCGCTAATATCTAAATCAGGTGAGAATTTAATTTCATAGTTTGCATTTGCAAGCCATATCAAGGTTTCTATGGCATTTTCCACCTTATCACTAATGTTTTTGTTCTT
>JADGFH010000475.1 GCA_016743925.1 Labilibaculum sp. | reverse complement strand
AACTTCCTGAATAAACTTAAAAATCCGATATATAATTTACGAAAAAATCACGAGAATTCACAGAACTAAACACCTTCAAAACAGAACATTAAAATCCAATTCCAACGGAGTTATACCCTAAATAATAGAAACAACATTTGGAGAGCAATTCTATTTGAAGTATTCTGAAAGTAACAAGCATTCAAGCCATAACAATTCCTTACTTCCACTTACAAAATGGCATTTCCCCAACAAATCTTTTAGTACACAAATCTTATTGGTAACTTCAGGATAGATAATACAGAAAAAGCTTTAAAAAAAAATAATTAAAATGAAAGGAATACAAGATTACTACCCAGACCATTTTGCGCAATGTTATGGTTGTGGACGATTAAATGAACATGGACATCAGATTAAAACTTTTTGGGATGGTGATGAAACCATTACCCGTTTTGTGCCCAAAGATTACCACACGGCTATTCCTGGCTTCGTGTATGGCGGATTGCTTGCATCGCTAATCGATTGCCACGGAACAGGATCGGCTGCCTTAGCTTTGGCAAAAGAGAAAGGTATTGAGCTTTCAGATACCAACGCTCCAAGATGTGTTACTGCATCTTTGCAAGTAAAATACTTAAAACCTACTCCAATTGGTGGAGAAATAGAGATTAAAGGGAAAATTAAAGAAATAGGCAAACGAAAAGTAATTGTTGAATCGGAACTGTATGCAAACAGCATTCTTTGCGTTGTTGGAGAGGTAATTTCGGTATTGGTTCCCGATGATTTTGGGAAATAGAAAAAAGGCCATCTGAATCAAAACAGATGGCCTTTTCTCTATCGTTTAATCTCTTATTCCGTTAATATTCCGCCGGTAATTCTTACCAAAGCGGTTCTTGATTGAATCAAATTAAAAATTGCATTTTCTCTAGCAAAAGCAACATTCTGATAGGTGATCTGAATATCACGATAATTGAAAGAGTTAATACTACCCGACTCGTATTTGTCTTTAGAAATACTCAAATTCAATTCTGCAGCATTTAAGTTTTCCTCTGCCAACTTGTACAGCTCTTTTCGAACTTGATAAGCTTCGAATTGTTGGGCCAATAAATTAGTTAATGTATGCTTTACATCTTCTGTTTCAATCTTTCCAATTTCTTCCTGAATCTTGGCAATTTGCATTGCTCTGCGATTCGAATTACCGTTAAAAATCAGATAGTTTAAACTTACATTGGCATGCGAATTAGCAGTAGACGAAGACATTCCATCCAATTTATTTCTTGTTCTATTGCCTTGTACTCCTGCCCCTAAAGAAACTCGAGGATAGAAGTTACTTCTTGCCATCTGAACATCACGTTTCAAAAGCATCTCCTGAATGTATCTATTCTTTAAGGTGTTGTTATCCGACAACATTTTATCCATTAAATTACCCAATAGATATTCTTCATTTACAGGTAAAAATTCTTCCGAGAATGTGTAGGTTTTACTTTCCTTTACGCCCAATAAGAAGTTCAAATCGCGAACTGCATTATTAAAACCAACTTCCTGCAACAAGAAAGCCGAACGATCTTGCAGCCATGCATTTTGAGCTTGCAAAACATCGTAAGTAACCGAACTCCCGATCTCTTTACCGACTTTCATTTTTTCATATCTGTCGGAAGACAATTCCATGATTTTTTGATTCACTCCCAAGCTCTCTTTTTCTAAAAGAACTTTGTAGTAAGCAAGAATAATCAATTCTATTTTATTCTCGATTGCGATGATGGTATTTCCTTTTGATAGTTGTGCCAAATCGTCAAACTTATCTTTTCGAATTTGTACGGCAAAACCATCAAAAATAGTCCAGCTTACATCTAAAGAAGGCACTAAGCCATTTCGAGTATAATCCTGATTCTCGTTATAATCCCATGTATTTCGCGAAGCAAAATTGAAATCCACCTTTGGATACCTGCCAGCATTTCCCCAAGTATTATTGAGCTCAGAAATTTCCTCTGATTTTTTTACAATCTTTAGCTGATAATTATTCTCCAAGCCAACCGCAATTGCTTTGGAGAGGTTGAGCTCTTCTTGTGCCTTCAGGTTAAACTGATAACACATGATGAAGACTATGAATAAGGTTACTTTTCTGATCATTTGTTTGTTCTTTATTTTATTCCCCATCTAAAGAATAGAGATTGATATTATTTAATCCAAACTTACTTTTGATTCCTTAACCTTAGGCTCAACATCTCGAGCTAAAATCTCTTTCCCTTCCCAAAAACTCTTTGATACTCTTTTAATATCATTTAGGGTTAAAATTATTACTGGGAAGAATAGCAGAATAAACATGGTTCCTACTAACACTCCATATGCCAAAGCAATCGCCATCGGAATTAAGAATTGTGCTTGAAAAGAATTTTCTAAAATCAATGGATACAAACCAACCGAAGTCGTAATTGTTGTTAAAACAATAGCTCGAAATCTGGCTTTTCCCGCTGCTTTTACCGCAGGTTCAGGTTCCATTCCCTCTTCAATCAACAAATTATATTTAGACAGAAAGACCACAGCATCGTTAATAATTACTCCCGAAAGAGCAACCATACCCCAAACACTTAACATAGATACAGGAAATCCTTCTAATCCGTGTCCCCACGCAGATCCAAGCCATCCCAAAGGAATCATCATTAAAACGATTATTCCTTGTGTAAAGCTTCGGAAATGAATCATTACAATAAAAATAATCAACATGAACGCGATACTAAAATAAATTAGCAACTCTGCCATATCTTCGGCTGATCTTTTTGCCTGACCTTGAAATTCAGGACGAACACTTGGGAATTTTGCTTCCACATCGGGTAATATTATAGTTTTAATATATTCTAAAATTGGTGGAACAGGTTCACTTGGATCAATAAGCTCCGCATCAACACGAATTTCTCTTGATCCGTTGTAACGCTGAATACTAACAGGACCGCGTAAAATCTCGTAATCAATTAATTCAGACAGTGGAAATTCACCTTTTGGTGTACGAATTCTCATGTCTTCCATTTGCCCAATAAATACGCGATCGGTTTTTGGATATCGAACCCAAACCTTAATTTCATCTTTTCCTTCCTGCAAACGTTGAGCTTGTCCTCCGAAAAAACCTTGGCGAATTTGAGATGTAATGGTCCTTAAATTCATACCTAAATAGTAGGCTTTGGGTTTCAATTTCAATCTTACCTCACGGCTTCCCAATGGGTTATTATCATTGATATTGTATAAAGAGGCCATTTTTCTTAATTCTCCTTGAAAATAATCATTGGCCTTATTCAATTGCTCCAAATCATTCCCCAGTAAACTAACCGAAACAGGTGCTCCCCAACGATTATTAGCTCCAATAGTAAACTTCTCTAGGTCGGTAACATCTCCTAACTTCTCTTTTACTCTTCCCGAGATATCAAAACTGGACACTGGAGCCCCCTCCAAATCTCGAAGCGTTACAGATAAATTTCCCGCATGAGGCCCAACTTCTTGTCCACCAAATGCTCTACCCGA
This sequence comes from Labilibaculum sp., assembly GCA_016743925.1. GTDB lineage: Bacteria > Bacteroidota > Bacteroidia > Bacteroidales > Marinifilaceae > Labilibaculum. Next base: position 1,691 of record JADGFH010000475.1, on the reverse strand, counting down.
AGAAAGGCTTGTGTATTTAATAAAATATGCAGTATCCTGAAATTCTTTCATCAGCTCATCATTCACTTCCCAAACTGCATTTTCAAATTTCTTTAATCGGGCAATTGTGAGATCCTTATTGCTTCCTGGTTTGTAAGCAATGTTCATCGAGAACGTATCGAAGGTAACATTTGGGAAAAATGTACTTTGAATAAATCCACCTTTAAACAAGCCCAAGGTAACAAAGAAAAGAGCCACAGGAATAAAAACAACAAACCATCTCCAACGAACCAATCGATCTAAAGTTCCTGAGTAAGCTCGATCTCTCACGTAAATAATCCCCTTTTCAATTTTCCTTCTGAAACGATTAAAAGCGCTATCTTTTCTATTTCTATTCAATACGATTTCGTTTCCAACATGACTTGGTAATACAAATAGACTTTCGAAAAGAGACATACTTAAGCATGCCACTACTACAAATGCCATTTCAAATAGAAACTCCATATTCCCTGTAACAAGAAGAAGTGGTGAGAAAGCGACCATGGTTGTAGTTACCGAAGTAAGAACAGCAGGAACAACTTCCATCGTTCCATCAATTGCAGCTCTTCTCGGACTCTTGCCTTTCTCAAAGTGAGAATAAATATTCTCGCCAATCACAATTCCATCATCTACCAGAATACCAATAATTAGAATCATCCCGAAAAGGGAGATCATATTAATGGTAACACCCATTAAGTTCGCAATAATAAACATCCCCAGAAAGGAAGCTGGTATTCCCCAAGCGACCCAAAGAGACAATCGAAAGCTAAGAAAAAGGGCTAATGAAATAATAACCAATAACAATCCATAACCACCATTTTTATATAGTAAGCTTAATCTTGATTGCAAGAGACTAACAAAATCAAAACCAATTTCTAAAGTGGCATCAGTGTATTTTTCATTAAACTCTTTGGCGTATTGATTACAGTATTCCGATATTTCTTCCAAATCCTCATCATTCAGCTTGTTCACCATAATGGAGATAGCTGGATTTTTATTGACAAATGTTGAATTTGGCACATCCTGAAACTGAAAATGAATATTCGCCACATCATTAATTCGAATGTAACTTCCATCAGGCTTTGCTTTCAAAATAATTTCCCCAATTTGCTCAGGGTTGATAGAACGATTACGAGATCGAATTAAAATCTCCTCCACCTCATTCTTAATCGCTCCTCCCGAAATATCAATATTATTATTGGCTATCGCCATTGATATCTCACTAAAAGTAAGACTATAACGTCGTAAATTATCTTCTTTCACCTCAACCGACAATTCCAAATTTGGAAAACCGGAGAGAGATATTTGCGACATCACTTTTGAACGCATTAAATCGTCATAGATGATATCGGCATATTTTTTAAGACTTATTAAATCTGTTTCTCCAGTAACATGCATACGAATTGCAGGTGTTGTCGCTCTTCGTTTGGCGATAACAGCTTTTTCAGCTCCAGATGGAAAAGAAGGGATCCCATCAACCGCATTCTTTACATCGGCTAATGTTTCATCCAGATCATAATCACCTGTAGTGGTAATTGTCAATCTGGCAAAGCCTTCCGACGAAACAGAATTCATTTCCTTAATGCCAACAATTCCTCTCACTGCATCCTCTATTCGAGAAGTAATGCCTTCTTCAACCTCCTTTGGTGAGGCTCCAGGAAATACCATAGAGA
>JADGFH010000474.1 GCA_016743925.1 Labilibaculum sp. | reverse complement strand
ATCTAATGATTAGTATAAGAATATGTACCCGGCTGCATGGCACTTTTTTGTCGGTTTACAAGAAAGCTGAAGTGGGCTGCAATTTTTGAATTCGCTACCATTGAGGCTATTATCTACATCCAATTTTAAATTTGTTAAAAGAAAAATTCAGGTTCTTTTTTTTCATTAAAATTAGTAGATAACCAACTCATTACATTCTTGAGCCATGGGTCTTTAAATTGGATTGCCTTTTGAGGGCATTGCTTTATGCAAGCAGAACATAAAATGCACTTATTCTCGTCCATCTTCACTTTGGAACCTATTTGAATTGCCGATACGGGGCAAACGGCCTCACATTGCCCACAGGTATTACATAAACTCTCGTCTACGATTGGCTTTATCTTAGGAAATATTTTTCGTTCCCTGTATTTTTGATTTCCCGGAACAATTAATTGAGCGCTTGGTTTTAGCCTTTTACTTTTATTGATTTTTATGGCAATAGATTCCCCAAATTCTTGTGCCTTTTGTAAATCTTCTTTGTCTGGTCGGCCTGTTGCAATTGGATTGTTATCCGTATCCCAGGAATGTTCACTAATAAAAGCTCCACCACATATGGGTGTAAAGCCTAGCTCTGTAAGTTCATTCCTTAATTCTATCAGAGCATCTTCATAGGCTCTGTTGCCATAAACGATGACAATAACTGTGGGCGTATTTTCTGCTTTTAACTGTTGGAGCCTTTCAATGGCCTGCAGAGGAACTCTTCCCGCATATACAGGTACACCAATAAGTGTTAAAACATTGTCTTCTAAATGATTTATTTCAGGTTGCGATTGCGTAAGGTCGATAGATTCTTTTACAGGGAGATTAATTCCATTAGCAATAGTATTAATAATTTTTTTTGTTGTTCCTGTAGGTGAAAAGAAAATCGTCCTTAAAGTATCAATAGTCATAAGCGTATTTAATAAATTACTAATGTTAATTACATTATAATTTCTTTGACGCAATTCGTTTAAATTGATGCACGCACAATATTAAATTCAAACTATTTGTATCTTATTTAAATAGGAGATATTGTTACTTTTTTATTTAGTGGAGACAACAAAAGAGTCTAATGGGAATCATTTGTTCATTGTTAATCCGTGTTTTCAGAACACCCGCAATTCTTATCCTTATTTAAATATTCGTAACCTAAAATACTCCCTCTGGTTCCTTGCTCAATAGAGCAGCATTGTTTAAAGAGTACTTTCATTTTTTTTCGTCCCCGTTGTATTTTGGACCGCACTGTCACGTAGTTGAGTTGGAGTTGCTGCGCAATTTCTTTTTGAGGAATACTCTCAATCTCAGACAATACCATAATGTCTTGATAGTCTGCTGGTAGCTGCTGGATAAATGTCATGATACAACTGCTCATTTCCTTTATGGCATTCCCGTTATCAGAATCATTTTCAATACTATGATCATTTAATTCTTCTAAGATCACTTTCTTTTTTCGGTAATAGTCAGTGATGGAATTTTTAGCAATCGTATAGACCCAATTCCTAACATTCTTAATTGAATCAATATCCGTTTTGGATAATTTGAGAAATACTTCCTGTGTTAAATCCTCTGCATCTTCAGAATTATTCACACGTTTTTTAATGTATCCCAGTAACGGATTATAGAGTTTAATAATTTGATTTTGCATTATCACTCGTTTTAGTATAAGCTTACCAACATGCACAAAGATACATAGTTTGATTAAACTCAATAGCATACCCAATAAAAAGATAGCATGATTCTATCTTGGGAAGTACTACAAGCTATTCCATCTATAGGACGAAAAATTTCAAAAAAGATGCAAGAATATAATTTTCTTATCGCAATGATATGTGATTCATAAGTTTAGAAATCTTTTTTAGGAAAAGAATTTTAGCTATGCATCATTTTCTCATGACAACGTCTTTAAAAGTGATTAATTAATGACAAAAGTATTCCAATGGGCGATGTACTTTCAAATGCGATTAGTTCTGAAGAACAAATACCACAACAGACAGAATGTTGTTAGGGACAAAAGAAATGAAGGAAGAATTAGAAAAGTATAGAGCGAATAATAACGCCATTATAAGCCTTGGAGTTTATGCTGAAAAATAATTAAAAGCCGCATTATGAGTTTATTTAATAAAGAATATTCGTCAGAAAATAACTTTGCTAAGAGCAACCCAAACTATTTAAATTCAATGTTTGGAACAACAGATGTAATGCCCTTGTGGATTGCAGATATGGATTTTAAAGTTGCTGAGCCAATAAGCAATGAATTGAAACGCTTAGTAGATAGAGGCATTTACGCTTACGAATTTAACGCGCAAGATGTATTTAGTGCTATCGCAAATTGGAATTTTAAAAGGCGTGACTTATCTCTAGATCCTGATGCCTTTGTTCAAGTACCCAGTGTGCTAAGTGGAATTTCTTTGTTGATCAGAGAATTATCAGAAATAAATGATGCTGTACTAATTCAAACGCCTGTTTATCATCAATTCAACAAACTAATTGCAACAGCAAAAAGAAGAGTAATAGAGAATCCTCTAAAAATTGTAGGTGGCAATTATGAAATGGATTTTGAAGATTTGGAATTAAAGCTTGAACGTGAAAATGTGAAACTAATTCTTCTCTGCAATCCTCACAACCCTGTTGGTCGAGTTTGGAATAAGAAAGAAATGCAAAGATTAATTCAACTAGCCGATAAGTACGATGTAAGGATAATTAGTGATGAAATACATTCGGATATTATTTATTCGAAAATTAAGTTTAATAGTATTGCTTCCATTGATAAACTTAAAAAACACATTGCTGTTATAGGATCACCGGCAAAAACTTTTGGCATGCACAGTATTTCTAATGGCTATCTCTATATTCACGATAAACATACACACAAACAATTTAAAAGCCTTGTTGATTCAATGTATCTCGATCATGGAAATGTATTTTCTACCTATGCTACAATTGCCGCATATACGAAAGGTGAGGATTGGGTAAATGAATTCATTGTTCATCTTGAAAAATCCAACAAGTGGATTAAAGATTTTATACAAACAGAATTACCTGAAGTAAAGATGTTCAATCCCGAAGGGACATATCAAATCTGGTTGGATTTTAGTCGATTGGATTTATCAGATGATGGCTTAAAATATTTGCTTATTCATAAAGCAAAGTTGGCATTAACACCTGGTTCTTGGTTTGGAGGATCTCATTCTCAATTTATGAGGATAAATATAGCTTCACCCTTCGCAAAAATCCAAGAAGCATTTTATCAGTTAAAGAGAGCTGTTAAAGAAGAGTAATAAGCATGCCGTTCTAGCTAGAAATTTAAAATAGTCTGAACCATTTAGGCAGACTATTTTAAATTTGAACAACTCAAGTTGATATGAAATAGAATATTATCCAAAGTAGTAAAGACATATTAAAAGAAAAGCTGATGCGATTAAAAAAATAAATTCGTAAAGTGGAAGAAAATATTTAATATGAGCAGATAAATGACCTATGTTTATTGTTATGCTATTTTGTTATTCCCATTTAGATTCTTGTCTTAGTCTATCTATGATGTCGGAATTAATCCAAAAAACATCTTGGTCATTTTCCCTAGTCCAACGTGTGAAAAACAAATATTTACCATCAGGACTAACATATGGAAACCGTTCTTGTGCTCCAGAATTTATTGCTTCTCCCATATTTTGTGGAATACTCCATTTTTTTATCTGTTCATCGAAATAAGTAATATATAAATCTCCAAAATCTCCGTGATTAATACATTTAGAATATATTAAATAGCTTTCATCTGGTGATATAAAAGGAGTCCAATTTTGAAATGATTCATTAATTTCAAGAGGCATCGGTATAGGTGTTTCATATTTACCATCTTTATATTTTGAATAATAAATACCTATTTCATGCCATGCACCTTCCTGCTTTCCTAAAAAATAAATGGTACTATCTTGAGTAAAGCTTATTTGCCCAATATCACTATTTACAAGACCATCGTATAACATCGGCTCGCCCCAATTACCCTTGATGTATTCTGCATTCCAGATCCTACTCTTAACCTTAGAGCTTGCATCCGTACTGTCGGATATTTTCCGAGCTGTATTAAAAAACAATCTATTGGTCCCAGGAAAAAAGATTGGCCCATCACTCCAAATAGCACAACTATCGTTAAATAAATCAAGCAACTTTGGTTCTGTCCATTGATTGTTAATTCTCTGCATTTGAAATAGTTTTTTAATATTATCTTGAATGGAACACCAAACCACGGTATTACCATTCTCTGAAAATACTGCACTACTATGTTCTAAGTGCCTTGAGGAGACTAAATTAGGCGCAAAAACATATGGAGTATCATTTGGAACAGCTTGTCCCAAATAGTCTCCGAATAGTTCTGTAAATTGTTGTCCGAATGAAGGATTAATAATCAATACGAAAACAATAATATTCAATATCTTTTTCATATCTAAATAATATAAGGTTTAGTTTCTTTATTTTCTCAGTCGCAACTCAATGTGCTCTATCGACGACCTTTCTATGTCTATTGGGCTCGGAATTAATTATACTAAACTTTCAAACGGCTCATCAACATCCATGAAATTTAGCTTTCGTTGTAAAGCGTTTCATACACTATTTTAGCTTAATAACTTAATTAATTTTTAATCCATTTCAATGTATGTAGCATACCTGTCAAACCAGAAACACCACATATTGTAGCCATTATAATTCCCCAAGTTATTGGCTCATTTATTTCATTTTCAATAATTATCGTCATAGGTAATACAACATCAACAAGCATTATCAATCCGCCAAAAATAAAAGTCAATACTTTCATAGCTTTATTTTCAGACAGTAGTGGAATAAAAATCGGTATTAATGATACTGCAATCCAAACTGTAACTGTATTAAATACTCCAATTGTCATTTCAACAGGAATAACAAATAGTCTTATCACATACATCATAAATCCTATCAGCATTACTAAAAAGATCAATGAAATTCTGATTCGTTCATTTTTTAGATTGTACATTATCAGTATGTTTATGTATTCTGTGCTAAATTCAATTGTTCTTATTGTTTTAATCTAAGCTTTTCATTCTCGTTCAATTCTGTATTCTCATGAATTTCATATCAATTATGATTTTTTATAAGCTATCTTATAATTTGCTCTAAATGCTGGAAAGAAAATA
>JADGFH010001172.1 GCA_016743925.1 Labilibaculum sp. | reverse complement strand
GCCTGCATATAAGTTGCAAATTCACGAATGTGCCACATTAATCGGAATGCTTAAGGCTCCGACTTCTTACAATCCTAGGCTTCATCCAGAAAGATCTAAGACAAGAAGAAATACAGTATTGAGTCAGATGGCTAAATATGAGTTTATATCTCAAAAGAGATTAAAAGAAGTTCAAGCACGACCTTTAAGAATTCAATATCAAAAGCAGTCAACCAACAAAGGGTTAGCCTCCTATCTTCGCGAAAGAATTAGGATCGAAACCAATAAAATATTAAAAAATTACCCAAAAGAAGATGGTACTTATTATGACATATACAGAGATGGTTTAAACATTATTACAACCCTTGATGCGAGAATGCAGAGAAATGCTGAAGAAGCCGTTGCTGAACACATGAAATCTCTACAATCTCTATTCAAACAACATTGGGGAAAGAAAACTCCTTGGGGCAATAATCTTAATGTATTAGAGGATGCAAAAAAGAGATCAAATCGATATAAAAAACTTATTAGCCAAGGAAAAACTGTAGCAGAAATAAATAAGAGCTTTAAAACAAAGGTAAGTATGAAAATATTTACTTGGCAAGGAGAGAAAGAGGTAAAGATTACGCCACTAGATTCTCTTAAACATTATGCTCAAATCTTAAACACTGGATTTTTAGCTATGGAGCCTAAGAGCGGAAAAATTAAAGCTTGGGTAGGTGGTATCAATTTTGATCACTTTAAATATGATCATGTTAAGGCAAAACGACAAGTTGGATCAATATTTAAACCAATTGTTTATGCAGCTGCAATTGATGAAGGAATATCACCTTTTGAATATTTCCAAAATGAACGAAAGGTATATAAAGAATATGATGACTGGTCACCTCGAAATGCAGATAATCTGTATGAAGGAAGCTACAGTATGGAAGGTGCATTAGCTGAATCGGTGAATACAATTGCAGTAGACGTTCTTTTAGAAACGGGTATTCGAAATACAATTGTATTGGCTGAAGAAATGGGAATTGATAGCAATCTTCCAAAAGTACCGTCATTGGCATTAGGAACGGCTAATATTTCTTTATTTGAAATGATACAGGTCTATGCTACTCTTGCCAACAGAGGAGTTCATAGCGATCCATATTACATTTCAAAAATTGAGGATAACAAAGGCAAGTTAATTGTTGATCTTGACTCAAAACGACAGGAAGATAGATATGTTTTATCTCCTCAAAATGCAGATATATTGAACCATATGCTACAAGCTGTTGTAAATGATGGAACAGGTAAATCTCTTCGGTCTGTTTATGAATTGCAAGGAGATTTAGCTGGTAAAACAGGAACAACACAAGCACAGGCAGATGGTTGGTATATTGGTTACAATTCAAAATTAGTAGCTGGAGCTTGGGTTGGCGCTGAAGATATGCGAGTACACTTTAACTCATTAAGTTTAGGCCAAGGTGCAAGTATGGCATTACCTATTTATGGAAAATTCCTTCATAAGCTGAGTAGAAATAGGAACTTTAGACATTATACCAATACCCGTATTGCAGAAC
>JADGFH010001171.1 GCA_016743925.1 Labilibaculum sp. | reverse complement strand
CACTTCAACCGGTTCCCTCTGATTATCAGAAACTTCTGAGGAATTCGCTCGCATTCAATTCAAAAAACAGAACAACTATCGATTACCTTTCCCGTTTTTTCTTAAAAAAAATAACAACAACTATCAAGAGTTAAAAACGCATTCCCAACACTTTCGAACAAAATTATTTTGAGAGTGTACCCTCATATTATTTGACATTTCCGTATCAACAATGTTCCTTCATGCAATAGCCATTACTATCTTCCCTGATTATTTTTATTTAGCTTGCCAATTTTTAGCAACATTATCAACAGAGATTGGCTTGTTGGTTTGTGCGAGTTTTTCCATGAGCTGACAGTCTATTATTGGTTTCCCTGTCTCTGGAACAACTTGACTTAATCCTATTGCTATAAGCACTATAAATAGCAGTTACCCTTGCTTTTCAATTTCTCGTTCAATTGAACGATGCAAGTTTTTTAGTTTTTGAGCTTTACGTTGAGCATTAAACATTGCTCTATTATCAATCTTATCAATTTTCTTATTGATAGTTTCTTTCATTTCTTTTCTAGTTTTCACTTTCCTTATCCTCACCAATTACACTATCCCTAATTTTCTTTCGTATTCTCTGAAAATCCATTTCAGTTTTAGGCGCAAGTATTACACCATTATTTTCTTCACCATTAATCTCATCCAGCTTATCAATTGACTCGCCAAGACCATCATAACAATGCCCTCTTTCTTTCATTCTTTTCTCAGCTTTCTCCAGCTCTTTCTTCATTTCTTCACGATTTAATTTATTAGTCATAGCTTCGTTACCAAATGAGTCACTTCACCACGAAAATTTTCGTGAGGAGTATAACCTTTACGTTGATATAACCTGACATGGGCTGGAGATACGGGATCACAGAGCCATATTTCACTAGAGCCATTCATATCAGCATACAATTCAGCAGCATAAAGATTGATATTCAATGTTTGGCTGCTCTGCTCTAAAGGAGAGCGCTCGACAGCATGAAGTCTTAATATAACTCTATTTCTCTCCATCATGCCATAACATAAGCTTACTAGAGATGCTCCTCTAAACAAGGCCATGTCAAACCGTCTAGCGCCCCCGCGAGAATGATAATCTCGATACATGTCAACCCAATTCCATATAGCTTTTCTATTAGGTTGTTTCCACATTTTTTTCCAATCATCAGCTTCCATGGCATTTTGCAAAGTGATCTCTTTTGCTTTTAGACCAATGTTTTTATGTTTTTTCTACTCGCTCATAAATGACGCTTCTTAACTCTTCGTGATACTCAACTACTTGCCGATATGTTAAAGTATTGTATTCGCTGTTCATGATATCCCTAATCAAAAAAATCGTTTGCTCTATTCTACAGGGTGTATTCAGCCTATACCAGAGAAATTCTGAGCTATAATTGACAAAATGAGCAATTGGACACTTTAATCCCACATTGATTAGATCAAGAAGTTAAAATTTTGATTTTTATATAAACGTTTTGCATCGCCACCGAGTAAGAAGATCACTTTTTTCCTTAAGTCATCCATGC
>JADGFH010000473.1 GCA_016743925.1 Labilibaculum sp. | reverse complement strand
GTAGTAAGCAATACTGTTTAAATAATATCATTAAAGATTGTTAATTTCCCGTATCCTTTTTAAGTGTATCGCGTAATAAAACAGGTAGATCTATTACTTATCAACTTTCCAGCACATGTCAATTAATCTGAAGAATCTTAAAGAATCCAATGAATTTTTAAATATTCTATTTGATAATATTACATCTGCATTGTTTATTTTGGATAAAGATGCTCGTGTTGAAAGCATCAATGAATCTTTCTCCATTTTATTCCAAAAACGAGAAGAAAAAATACTTGGAGATTTATGCGGTAATGCATTGGGATGCAAATTTGCCGTTGAAGAAAATGCTTTATGTGGTGAAACAACAAATTGCAAAAATTGCAAACTGAAAAATGACATATTGGCCAATATGTCGGCAAAGGTACCTACCAATAATCGTAAGCTTACAAGAGATTTTTATGCTGACAATTTCACAAAGGATACGAAACATTTCCTTTATTCAACAAGACACATACAATATAATGAAAAAGAATATATCCTTGTAATTGTGGATGATCATACTGAATTGGAAAAACAAAAAGTAAAACTCGAAGAGCAAAATGGATCTCTTAAAAGTTTAAACGAGCAAAAATCAAAATTTTTAGGAATTGCTGCGCACGATTTAAGAAACCCTATTGGGGCAATCAATTCTTTTTCCGAATTATTAATTGAATCTTTCGATGAGTTCTCGAGAAAAGATAAAACCGAATTTTTAAATCTGATTAAAGACAGTAGCCAATTCTCACTACAATTGCTAAATGATTTGCTGGACATTTCAAAAATTGAATTAGGAAGGCTTGAATTGGATAAGAAAGAAATTGACATTGAAAATATCGTAATCAATACGATCAAAATAAATAAGATTTTTGCTAAAAAGAAAAAAATTAAGATTGACTTTAACTCTAAAGTAAAGAATCCATCAATAAAGGTTGATAAAAGTAAAATAGAACAAGTATTGCATAACTTACTTAGCAATGCAATTAAATACTCAAACCCGGAAACAAAAGTATCTGTAAGCATAACAGAAAAAAGTACTTTTTTACAAATTGCCGTGAAAGATCAAGGAGTGGGAATTCCAGAACAAGAAGTAAAAAATTTATTTACCGAATTTGGAACTACAAGTGCTAAAACTACAGCCAACGAAAGTAGCACCGGATTGGGCTTAGCAATTGCAAAAAAGATAGTTTTAGGCCATGGCGGGGAAATAAAGGCAAATAGTAAATTAGGTGAAGGTTCTGAATTTTTGTTTACTTTGCCAGTTAATTAATTACTGTAAAATAAATCACTAATGAAATTCTTAGGAATTATTCCCGCAAGGTATGCCTCTACCCGATTCCCAGGCAAACCTCTTGCCGATATTAACGGCAAACCAATGATTCAAAAAGTTTACGAACAAGCTTCCAAAGCACTCGAGGAAGTTTGGGTTGCTACCGATGACACACGAATTGAGGAATGTGTTAAAAGTTTCGGAGGAAAAGTAATCATGACTTCGCCTGACCATCAAAGTGGAACAGATCGAATTGCTGAAGCTGCACGACAAATCACTGATAAACTAAATTCGCAATTTGATGTGATAATTAATATTCAAGGAGATGAACCATTTATCCAACCAGAACAAATCAACTCCTTAAAAAATTGCTTTAAAAGCACCACCGCTGAAATTGCAACCCTTATTAAAAGCATATCCAATGCAGCAGAAATTTTTGATGCAAACAAAGTAAAAGTCGTAATAGGTAAAGACAAACGAGCTTTATATTTTAGTCGATCACCAATTCCATTTGTGCGCGGGGCAAATGAAGAAAATTGGGTTGAGAAACACAAGTTTTACAAGCATATTGGCATGTACGCCTACCGATATAAGGCTTTAACAGAAGTAACAGAACTGAATCAAAGCTCCTTAGAATTATCAGAGTCTTTGGAACAATTACGCTGGCTCGAAAATGGCTATTGGATTCAAACTGAAATAACCGAACACGAATCTATCGGTATAGATACTCCTGAAGATTTAAAAAGAGTTAAGGAAATGGGACTATTATAGTCCCTTTTTTATGCTTTAACTTTTCCTTAAGGATTATTAGGGCAGCTTTAACCCAACAATTAGCTTGTGCTTTGTAAATTTGAATTGTATCTTCAAATAGCAATTCATTATTTTACAATGAGCAAAAAACTGATAAGCACATTAATTATTCTCATGTCAATTTCTCTTTTGGGAATAATTGGCGTACAAATCCTATGGATAAAAAATGCAATTCAAATCCAAGAAAAGACATTTGATTCCAATATCAATAAGGTATTACACCAAGTAGTTCAAAATCTTGAAAAAAAAGAAAATGTTTTTTTGATAGGGAAAGGTTTACATGCTGCTAGTAATACAAATTCTTCAAATATCGAAATTCATGCGATTCGAGATTTTATAGATAAGAAAGAAAATGCAAGCAATCACCATATCAAAATAAAAACCACGCAGAAACTAACGAATAAAAGTAAAGCTGATACTCAAATAGTCGTTTCAGCAAATAGCAATTCTCATAAAACGCTTAATTTTTGGCAATCAAATGTTCAATCTGATTCCTTAGTAGATATTGATATTCAAGTAACAAGTATGGATACAATAATTAGGATGGAAAATAAAGAAAGACAATTAGAAAATATTGTAGAAAAAGTAGTATTTGAGTTCAAATCTAAGGATATAACGATTGTAGATCGAATTAATCAAGAAGATTTACCATCTGAAATAAAAACAAGTCTAATAAATTTTAATATTTTATCTCCATTTAATTATGCGATAATTGACGGAGACTCCAAAGAAATCGTTGCTTCCTCAGATTCTACACTAAATCAAATATTAATTAATTCACCTCACAGAATTAGTCTTTTTCCAAATGATATTTTCTTATCGAATAATCAATTGTCATTAAACTTTCCCGATCGTTTCACTCTAGTTTATCAATCCATTTTTACTTTATTGATTCTATCGGCCATATTTACCCTTTTCATTATTTTCACCTTTATCAATGCTATTTTCTTTATTCTAAAACAGAAACGCATTAGCGATATCAAATCCGATTTTATTAATAACATTACACACGAATTTAAAACACCTATTGCCACTATCGCGCTCGCATCAGATTCAATAAACAATGCTAAAGTTATTGGGCAACCAGATAGAATCCGTTATTTCACATCAATTATTAAGGATGAAAATTTCCGGATGAATAAACAAGTGGAAAATATTCTTCAGTTATCCTTATTCGGGAAACATGAAATAAATATTAACCCTCAAACAAACCATCTTAATGAAATACTACAAAAAGCAGCGGAGCATATTCAACTACAGATTGATGAAAAAAAAGGATCACTCGCTATCAAATTAGATGCTGTAAATGATATATGCGATGTAGATGAAGTACATTTTTTAAATATGATATTTAATTTGCTTGATAATTCCATAAAATACTCAATTAAGGAACCACAAATTGAAATAGGCACAAAAGGAATTAATAATAAAATCCAGATTTGGGTTAAGGATTTAGGTATTGGTATGAGTTCTGATACTAGGAAAAAAGCATTCAAAAAATTCTTTCGAGCAGAAACAGGAAATATACACAATGTAAAAGGCTTCGGCTTAGGGCTTAGTTACGTAAAACTAATTGTGGATAAGCACAATGGAAATATCGAGGTATCAAGTAAACAAAACGAAGGAACCATGATTACCATCACATTGCCATTAAAAGCATAATATGAAAGTAGATCTTAAAATATTACTAGTAGAAGATGAGCCTAATTTTGGAGCTGTTCTAAAAAACTATCTTGAAATTTCCGATTTCGATGTTGACTTGTGTAAAAATGGTAAAGATGGTTTGTTCTCTTTTGTAAATACAAAATATGATCTTTGCATTTTAGATGTGATGATGCCAGAAATGGATGGTTTTACTCTCGCTAAAAAAATTAAACAAAACAATCCTAATATTCCTATTATATTCCTTACTGCAAAAACACTTAAAGAAGATATCATTCAAGGCTATCAATTAGGAGCAGATGATTACATTACAAAACCATTCGATTCAGAGTTGTTAATTTATAAGATAAAGGCGATTCTATCTCGTAACAATAACATTGAGACACTACAAACGAATAAAAAATACATCATTGGTCAATTTACATTTGATCCTCTTTTAAGAATTCTCCGAGATGAGAATCAAGAACAAAAACTATCTCCTAAAGAATCAGATTTGCTTTGTTTGTTAAGTCAGAACTTAAATCAAATACTTCCAAGAGAAAAGGCCTTACAAGAGATTTGGGGCGATGATAACTTCTACACAACACGAAGTATGGATGTGTATATAACCAAGCTCAGAAAGTATTTAAAGTCCGATCCCAGCATTTCAATAGAGAACATTCATGGCAGTGGTTTTCGTCTGCTACAAGTAGATACTCCTTTCGACTCACCCAAGTAATTAACAACTCACATCTTTTAAAATTTTGTTTTGCTAGTTAGTTCCTCTATTTGGGGATCAATAGGATTTGTAATGCCTTGCTTTTTAGCTAGTATTGTAATAAAAATAACTTCAAGTATCTCACCAATTTGAGCCAATCTATTGGTTTCTGTACTCGTCTTTTTTAGAGTATTGTAGGTGTCGTTTACACTTAAACATAGCGCTTTAGCCATTATAATAATATATTGCTTTTCTATTTCTGATAAAATCAGCTCATTAATGGGGCTTAATTTACTCGTAGTCAGGAATAAAATTTCAATCTATTGAAAATGAAACATTACTGGTTATTAATTGCAATCATAAATTACCATTTATGATTTATTAAATACCATATTTCTGTAATGAAACACAGAAACACGTGATTAAAATACAATAATCAGAAGCTACAATCCATCAAACAGAGTATAAAATACAATCAACCGCAAGTAAACTACACAAAACGAAGAATAAAACTCAACATATCGTGAATATAATACACTTTATCGTGAAAGAAGTACAGTAATCCGATACTATAATCGGGTATGTTCAAAACTTTGTGTCACTGGCTTATCCAACACCAGAGTTTACCCCATAAAAAAAGAGTCTTACTCCTTATGGAATAAGACTCTTTAAAAGTTGGCGTCGACCTACTCTCCCACATTTCTGCAGTACCATCGGCGCTAACGGGC
>JADGFH010000472.1 GCA_016743925.1 Labilibaculum sp. | reverse complement strand
TTCTAAGTCTTCTTCCATTTTATAAGATATAAATTATTAAATTACATATCTTAACTGACTGTTTATGTAGCAACTCCAATAAGATGTTGGAAGCGAATGTCAAACACTTTTTGGATACTGCCTACTTATTATTTCACTTTAATATTCTCCTTTAATCGTGTGAGAGCATCAAGGATAATCACTCCAATCCATATATAAACGACATATCGAATCAAACTAATAATGGAACCAACATTAGGATGGTTCTCATTTAAACTATCAAGCAATGGTAATAATCCAAAAGCAATTGCAATCAGAAATCCTATAATATCATATTTATGCGCATTTTTTCGAAGTTTATAATGTACAAATCCGAGTATTGTTAGAATGATTAAAATAAAAATTCCTACAAATACAAGATATGAAGTTCTGAATCCGAATTTTACATTAAAAAAACTGAAAAAATTATCATGTGAGCTTTTAATATTTTGGTCAAGATCTTCAGGTAAATCTTTTATGGATACTTTGGGAGAGAAAGCCTTTAGTTCCATAATTTCATATTGATTAATAATTTTAAGCTTTTCAACTTTAGCAGTGAAAGAATTTATCGAGTCAACCAAGCTGATATATAGATTGGTCTGGTTCATATTACTGGGAATTGTCAAATTGAGGTTTTGAAATCTATATACTAGGGTGTCTTTTAGTTCTGTAATATCAATAATTTTGGATAGTGGATGATATTTGTTGTTTATATTAAAGCTTAATTCATGTTTGGTTTCAAAATAGTTTCTTTGAAAACTTGTGCTATAAATAAAAGGTCGTGAAATCAATATTTTACTGTAATCCATTCTTGGTGCTCTAATTTCCAGATCATATTTCACTAACCCATTATCAATATATTTGATAAACATCACTGCTGAAGCGGAAGTTTTTTTACTAAACGAACCAAGCGTTAATGAATATGAATTATTAAAAGGTCCTGATATGTAGATGAATACAGCTATTGTAATAGTGGGAATGGAAATTATAAATTTATTTTTTGTAATAAATCTTAGAATTTTGTGGATATAAATCATATTAATCTTTTAGTATTTATAAATTGAGTTAATTATCTACTTGTTTTTAGTTGATGTGTGATTCGTGAAATTGTATGCGAATTTATTTGAAAAAAACTTAAATTTTATTGTGTAGAATAAAATGATTAAGGAGTGTTACAACCAATCGTTCTATTGAGAGTTTTAAAACTTTGGAGTTTAATGATTCGGAAATAAAGGAGGGGATGCGTGTATTATACTTTTCTTGAACTATCCTTCTTCCCGACAAATAAAGATATTTACTTTTTTAGCAAGTGTTGTGTTGTCTCACGCTCAAATTTGTGAATGAAATCAGCAAGTCAAGCTTATACAAAGTTTTGATGATTATTTATTAAGGCATTATTCTAGGAAATAAATAATCATCAAAAAACTTGACAAGTATCCCGCTTTAAGGACAATTAGGGATGTTTACCAGGAAGAAGTAGGAGAGGTGGTTGAGCTTTTTGTGAATTAAGAATCAAATATTAAAGATCACTAATTACAACCATATATGATCATTCTAAATTAAACGAATTAATGTTGAAATATGAATTTATCTGAGCTTTAACCTCAATTTATTCATGTCTCTACTTACCTTTTTACTCAAAACTTTCGAGTAGATTTGAGTTGTACGAATATTCTTATGCCCCAGTATGGATCTGATAGATTCAATGGGTACACCATTAGCCAGGGTGACAGTTGTCGCAAAAGTATGCCTGTCCATATGAAAGATTAGTTTTTTATCAATCGAAGCCAAGTCAGCTAACTCCCTTAAGTAGGCATTTAACTTTTGATTGCTTAGAATTGGGAAAATATAATTCTCAGATTTAGTTCCAGGTGATAACTTATATTTTTGAATCAATTGTTCCGGAATTTGGTGTGGGGAAACATTAGAAGAAACCTTTGTCTTATTTTACACTGAGTAATGATCCAGAAGTTACCATTCATACCATAAGTACCTGTTTCAATTAAGTAATTCGTATAGTCTAAGATCATATTTTCTAGAAGTCGTGTGCGTTGCAGGTAGTTTTGTATAGCTGTAGTATTCTGCAAGTTCTAATAAATAACTTAGTTTCTGATGTATAAAAACCTAATTTAAAATAGCCCTCAAATTTTCTACCATCTGCTCGTGCTTTTTTGCATTCGCTTTCTTGAGCTTATTAATATTAATCAACTTCCACTGAATGGCAGGTAAATTCTTTAAAATAGGAATTGGAAAAAGTTCCCAATTTGGAGAACCGGTTTCAAAACTTATAATAAACTTTTTATCCTGGTTTGTAAGACGTTTTCCAATTGTATTAATCAGAACAGCCCTTGTTTCTTCGTAATCTTCATAAGTAAAATCAACACTTGTCATACCAGCAAACTGGTTGTCGAAAGCCAATTTCTGATCTTTCAATACAGGAGAAAGTAATTCACTAATAGGTTTGTAATGGCTGATTACTGCAATTTTAAAGCCTTCCCATATTTCATCGGTAAATCCTTCGTTTTCAAGTAATAGTTTTATATCAAAAATATCACGAGGATGCTGTCTGTCAATAGCAGCACATATTTTACCTCCATACAATTCAGCCATAGAAACTACGTTGATGGCAGCAAATTTATCGAATTCATCCTGAACTGAATCAACGACTTGCATCAATTCAGTTGGGAATACATTTCCCCTGGTAATTGTGTTGACTTCTATTTTGATTTGTGCACCTTGTCCCTGGCAGTTCAATTTTACATCAGTTCCATCGTTTAATGGAACGGTGCTGATTTTTACTTTGGGTACATTTTTTTCAATCTCATCTTTTATTCTTCCTAAACCATCCTGAATATTTTGCAGTGCATCGGTTCTTGGATCAAGGGGCAAATAGGTTAAGTCAATATCCACAGA
Source organism: Labilibaculum sp. (assembly GCA_016743925.1). Taxonomy (GTDB): domain Bacteria; phylum Bacteroidota; class Bacteroidia; order Bacteroidales; family Marinifilaceae; genus Labilibaculum. Next base: position 2,261 of record JADGFH010000472.1, on the reverse strand, counting down.
TAAGCGTGGCATTTCCCTGATAAAAAGGTTAATTGCAGTACCACCTTTTAATGCAAATATTTCTTCTTTAGCCACATATGGTAATACTTGAAGTAATAAATCAACTTGTGCTCTATATACGGGTAAAATCATAATTCAATTAGTTCTTTAGGTATGGATATTAGATATTGGGCATTGTACACACCTTTTTCTGTAATCATTCGCTTACCGTTTCCTAAATCTACCTTATCGGTTTTTATAAATTGAAACCATTGGTGATTGGCTTTTTCAGCCATGTATAAAAACAAACGTTTTACTTTTATTGATGTGCAGTTTGTCAAAAGTTCAGTAACAAGTCTTGGTTTAAGATTAACCAATCCTTCAAATATCTGATAACATTCAACAAGGTCGGTGTTTTGTGGAGCCAAATATAAGCATTCTATGATTGCTCTTTCCGGAGATGAAATAGACACACTTATTCCTTTTGTATCCATGTCCTTAATGCCTATTTCATCTGGTAAAAATGAGGTGGGTTTATGAAATAATTCAACACCCCAATCAAAATTAGTAAACCACTTTGGTAAAGTACTTCTGTGTGGTGAAAACAAATGTAGATTTCCTTTAGTTAATCTGAAATAATGACTATAGCCATGTAGTTCCAGAGCTGATAGTCCACCAACATGGACTTTAATACCAACTTGTTTTTGTAAAGCGTTTAATGCTCCTTGCCATCCAATTGTATCTCCTGGTTTTTTGTATGCTGCCCGTCCTAATGATTCTAACCAGCCACTTTCCAAATAATACTTTCGTAAGTTATTGGATATGCCAAGACTTTCCAATAAGGGAATGGTAACTACATTACCTTGCCTTAGTACTTTAAATAGTTTTCTTAATTTCGTATCATTATCCGTAGTCATACTGCTAATATTTACACAAATCTAAGAATTATATTTGGAGAGTCCTAATAAAGAGTATTAATAATGTATGGATTTAGGTAGTCTGACTACGGAAATTAGGCAAAAACTAAACTGGTGAGTTTGAAAGATTAAATTTGATTATAATCTTATCGAAGCTTTCTTTTAAGTTTGCACATATCTTTACTAACTTTTTCATTGACTACTTTAGAATAGATCTGAGTTGTGCGAATATTCTTATGACCCAGCATTGAACTGATAGATTCAATGGGAACTCCATTGGCGAGTGTAATGGTTGTAGCAAAAGTATGCCTGGCGATATGAAAGGTTAAATTTTTATCAATCGATGCTAAATCTGCTAATTCTTTTAAATAAGCATTTAGTTTCTGATTGCTAAAACTTGGGAAAATATGATGCTCTGTTTTCTTTGCTGGGTGATCAACGTATTTTTTTATTAAGTTGTGAGCTTGAGGAAGTATAGGGATATTTGATGGCGTTTTTGTTTTTTCACGTTCTAATAAAATCCATAAATTACCATCTATTCCAATTCGTATATTTTCCTTGGTAAGGTTTGAAACATCAATATAGGCTAGACCTGTATAACATGAGAAGACAAAAATATCTCTGACAACCTCTAATCGAGGAAAGGATAATTTTAGTTTTTCAATTTTCTGTAATTCATCTTTAGTAAGGTATTCTCTTTTTACCTCTATTAATTTTGTTTGATATTTTGCAAATACTTATAGGTGCTGTTATTATTGCATTTTCGAACTGTTTTAAAGTAGTGTTCAAAGTCAATAATAAATGAGTACTTAAGACGTGTTAATGGTATATCATTTAACTTGTATTGATGTTTGAGAAACCTCTTAACATGATCAAGTGTTGTGATATATCTTTTTACAGTTGCTTCAGCATATGAGATCCCTTGCAATTCTTTTATCTGTTGGTTATGGTATTCAAAAACCTGGATTAAGGTTCTTTTGTTTTCTTCAACACCTAAGAATCGAGCTTTTAATTTCTTTGCAGAGATTAGATCACCATTTTTCACCATCTCTGTGTGGTGGTCATAAATGCTGTTTTTTAAGACATCTAAAAATTTATTGAGTTGTCCAGTACCTTTTTTCTTAGTAATCGCCTTATTCAGCTTGCTATCCCAGTCGTGAGGATTAATAGATCTACCTGTAGAGATTTCAACACGTTCATTATCTATAGAGAAACGGATGTAAATAGGGGCTTCTCCGAGCTTATTAGATCTGTTTTTTCGAATGAGAAAACTAACGTTTAGTGTTGAAAATGTATTCATACTATGATATTATTAGATCATATAGGGTAGTTTCTTGAGTAGGAATTGTAGAATTAAAGTAGTGA
>JADGFH010000471.1 GCA_016743925.1 Labilibaculum sp. | reverse complement strand
ACTGTACTTCTTGGTCAGTTTCCTGATGGCGTTTCCGAGGTGCAAGTTTATACAGAAATAAAAGAACTGGGTTTTACACATGTTTATGAAGTGGATGGAGCTGTAGGTGTGCTTTCTGATGCTACTAAAAAATACATGCATAAGCACAATCAGGAGAGACCGTTTATTTCAAGTTTTTGTCCTGCAATTGTTCGATTAATACAAGTTAAGTTTCCTGGATTAGTTGATAATATCATTCGGTTGAAGCCGGTAATTGATATCTCTGCGCAATTTTATCGCAAAAAATTAGAAGATAAAGGTTACACGCAGAACGAGATTGGGATTTTCTATGTGACGCCATGCGCTGCAAAAATCGCTGCTGTTAAAAGTCCAGTTGGGGAAGAACAGTCTTTGATCGATGGAGTTATAAATATGGACTTTATCTACAATAAGGTTCTATTAAGGATTAAGCAAAATAAGAAAGAAGCAAAAAAATATCCTGATAATATTCACATGTCACGAAGAAGTATTGGTTGGACTTTAACAAATGGTGAGGCTTCTCAATATTCAGGAAGATGTTTGGCTATCGATGAAATTCATAATGTGATTGAAGTTCTGGAGAAGTTAGAAAACGAAGAAATTACGGATGTTGATTTCTTAGAATTAAGAGCTTGTGATCATTCTTGTGCCGGTGGAGTATTGGCTACAGAAAATAGATTCTTAGCAATAGAGCGTTTACGCAAAAGAGCAGCTTGGTATCATCGCAACAAACCGGTGATAATGGAAGAAAAAGAGATTGAAGGATACAAACCATATTTATTAGACCATATTTCGATTAATAAAGTTGAACCACGATCAATTCTAAGTTTAGATACGGATATGATGGTGGCAATGCAAAAAATGAAAAAGATTAATCGAATTATGAAGGTTTTGCCACAGATTGATTGTGGTGCTTGTGGTGCGCCACGTTGTCAGGCTTTAGCCGAAGATGTAGTTCAAGGAAAAGCAAAGATGACACAGTGTGTTTTTTTACAAAAAATGCTAACGAAAGAAGGATTGATTTCTCCGCAGGAATCATTTGATATATCAGAGAATACTTGGGGAAGGAAGAGATTTGAAAAGAAGAATATAAACGATCATTAAGATACGATGAAAGTACAAGATATAGTTGACCAATTAGGCCTAAAAGTTTGTAGTGGCGAGCAAGGATTAGATCGCGAGATTGAAGGTGGATATACTTCTGATTTATTAAGTGATGTAATGGGAAATGCCGATGAAAACCATGTTTGGGTGACATTGCAAACACATAAAAATATCATGGCAATTGCTTCTCTAAAGGAGTTGGCTGCTATTGTTTTGGTAAAAGGATATGAGCCGGAAGAAGATGCTGCCGCTCAGAGTAATGAGGAGGGGATTCCTATTCTTTCTTCGGAAGAAGAGGCGTTTGAATTGACTGGGAAGTTGTACGAATTGATTAATCAGGCGTAGTAGAAGAATGAAAAAGTTCCGGGCAGATTTGCATACGCATACCGTTTTATCTCCTTGCGGTGACTTGGAGATGAGCCCCGTGAACATTGTTCAGAAAGCTAGTGAACGGGCTATTGACATATTGGGAATAACAGACCACAATTCAACTTTACATGCTCCTTTAATAAAGGAATTGGCATCTAGAGAAGGGATTATGGTTTTAATGGGAGCAGAAGTAACAACAAAAGAGGAAGTGCATTGTTTGTGCTTCTTCGAAAATGAAGAACTTTTAGCTCAATTTCAAGAGTATCTGAATAAGCATTTGCCAAACATTCCAAATGATACCGATCGATTTGGTTATCAGGTGGTGGTAAACGAAGATGAGGAAATTATTGATCAGGTTGATTGCTTGTTAATTTCAGGATTAAATCAAGGAATTGAAGAGATCGAAAGAAAAGTTCATTCTTTAAATGGTTTGTTTATACCTGCTCATATTAACAAAACCGTAAATAGTGTTATTAGTCAATTGGGATTTTTACCAGCAGATTTAAAGGTTGATGCTTTGGAGATATCACAGCATACAACAAAAGAAGAATTTGTAAAGAAGAATAAATATCTGAAGAATTACAATTTTATTCAAAGTTCAGATGCACATTATATAGATAATATTGGAAATATTTGGACAAACTTCTACATGGAAAGAAGAAGTTTTGAAGAAATCAAAATGGCATTAACAGGTATTGAAGGAAGAAAAATAGAATTAAAATAAGCTATTGGTATTTAGCTGTTGGCTTTTAGCTAAAAAGGAATGAAGAATTTTAGGAAGTTAAATATTTGGCAAAATGGAATCACAATCGTTAAGATGACTTATCGAATGGCTGATATGCTTCCTAAAAATGAAAAATATGGATTGAGAAGTCAAATTTGTCGAGCGGCTGTTTCTGTTCCTTCTAATATTGCTGAGGGTTGTGGTAGGAATAGTGATGCTGATTTTAGAAGATTTCTTGATATTGCTTTGGGATCTTTGTTTGAATTAGAAACTCAGCTTATAATTATTGTTGAGTTGAGTTTTATAGAAGAAAATAAAGTGAAAGAACTTACTGAATTGATTCAGCAAGAAGAAAAGATGATAAATAGTTTAATAACAAAGCTAAAGGCTAACTGCTAATAGCTAAAGACTTATAATATTGAAAGATTTGTCAATGCATATAATGGATATCATCCAAAATTCAGTGAGAGCTGAAGCATCTAATGTGCAATTAGAAATTGTGGAGAGTCAGAAAGATGATCTGTTTACGATTGCTATTAAAGATGATGGCATTGGTATGTCAGAAGAGGTGTTGGCAAGAGCGATCGATCCATTTTTCACAACAAGAACGACACGTAAGGTGGGCTTGGGATTGTCTTTGTTAAAGCAAAATGCAGAAATGACTGGTGGAAGAATGAATGTTTCTTCAAAAGAGGGAGTTGGTACGGAGTTGGAGGCAGTTTTTTCTCATGCACATTTAGATCGTCCTTCGTTGGGAGATATTGCGGGTACTATGGTGTTGTTGGTAGGAGCAAATCCAGAAATGGATTTTAGATACAAGCACCGTTCCGATAATGGCGAATATGTATTCGATACAAAGGAGATAAAAGAAATCTTGGATGGTGTTTCGGTTTCAGATCCTGAAATTATGAAATATTTAAAAGAGATGATTAAAGAGAACCTAAACACAATAATATAAATAATTAAATTCTAACCTTTAATAATTAGAGATTATGGCAAAAGTTAAATCCCTTGCAGATCTGAAGAGGATAAAAGAAGAACTTCAGTCAAAGATGGATCTTAGGGAGAAAAGCAACGATCCAGAAAGCTTGGTGCAAATCAAGGTTGCTATGGCAACTTGTGGTATCGCATCTGGAGCGAAAGAGGTGATGGAGTTCTTTATCGAGGAAACTGCAAAAAGAGGAATCCGGACTGTAGTAACACAAACTGGATGCATGGGCTATTGTTATGCTGAACCTACAATTGAGGTTCAAATGCCAGGTAAAGATCCTGTCGTATTTGGTGATGTGGATACTAAAAAAGCTGATGAGATTGTTGAGAAATACATCAAGCAAGGTGAATTGGTAGATGGAATTATTCCAGTAAACTACAAAACTATTGACAATTAAACGTAAAAGAAACTGCAATTATGGAAAAGTATAAAATGCATATTCTTATTTGTGGAGGTACAGGATGTCGTGCATCTGCAAGTGAGGCTATTCAAAATAATCTACAGGATGCTCTTAAAGCGAAAGGGCTTGAAGAGGAGGTTCAGGTAGTAATGACGGGTTGCTTTGGCTTTTGCGAAAAAGGTCCTATTGTAAAAATTCTTCCAGACAACACTTTCTATATTGAAGTGAAGCCAGAAGATGCAGAGGAATTAATTGAAGAGCACATTGTAAAGGGACGTAAGGTGATGCGTTTACTATACACCGACCCTGACAAGAAAGAAGTAATTAGTGATTCTAAAAATATGGGATTTTATAAGAAGCAAATTCGTATCGCATTGCGAAATTGTGGATTTATTAATCCTGAAAATATAGATGAGTATATTGGTACTGATGGATATTCTGCTTTAGGAAAATGTTTAACAGACATGACTCCACAGTCAGTTATCGATGAAGTAAAAGAATCTGGATTACGCGGACGAGGAGGAGGAGGATTCCCAACTGGTTTAAAGTGGGAATTTGCTGCTAAAAATGACGCGGATCAGAAATATGTAGTTTGTAATGCTGATGAGGGAGATCCGGGAGCATTTATGGATCGTTCTATTTTGGAAGGTGATCCACACTCAGTGTTAGAGTCTATGGCCATTTGTGGATACACAATGGGTGCTGATAAAGGAGTGATCTATATTCGTGCTGAATATCCTTTGGCAATTCAGCGTTTAAAGGTTGCAATTGGACAAGCTAGAGAATATGGTTTATTAGGAAATGATATTTTAGGCACAGGCTTTAATTTTGATGTTGAAATGCGTTATGGCGCAGGAGCTTTCGTTTGTGGTGAAGAAACTGCTTTGATTCAATCGATGGAAGGTCTTCGTGGTGAGCCAACGGTTAAGCCTCCATTCCCAGCAGAATCAGGTTATAATGGAAAGCCAACCAATGTAAATAACGTTGAAACATTTGCCAGTATTCCTGTTATTATTAACAAGGGAGCATCTTGGTATAATAAGATTGGTACTGAAAAATCAAAAGGAACTAAAGTATTTGCTTTGGCTGGGAAAATCAACAATGTTGGTTTAATTGAGGTACCGATGGGAACTACTCTTCGTGAAGTGATTTACGAAATAGGTGGTGGAATCAAAGATGGTAAGAAATTTAAAGCTGTTCAAACAGGTGGACCTTCTGGAGGTTGCTTAACCGAAAAGCATTTAGATACTCCAATCGACTTTGATAATCTTCTTGCTGTTGGATCTATGATGGGATCAGGTGGTATGATTGTTATGGATGAGGATGACTGTATGGTATCAATGGCTAAGTTCTATTTAGAATTTACGGTTGAAGAATCTTGCGGAAAATGTACTCCATGTCGTGTTGGTAACAAGCGTTTGCATGAATTGCTTGATAAAATTACTGAAGGAAAAGGGACTAGGAATGATCTTGATTTATTAAGAAACTTAAGTACTGTTATTAAAGATACTTCTCTTTGCGGATTAGGGCAGACATCACCAAACCCTGTTCTTTCTACAATTGAAAATTTCTATGATGAGTATATAG
>JADGFH010000470.1 GCA_016743925.1 Labilibaculum sp. | reverse complement strand
CTATTTAATAATCTGGATTATCGATTAAATTCGAATTGTTAGAAATAATTTTTATACCGATTGGCAAATAGTAATGTCGTTCTTGAAATACTCGTGGAGTAGCTTCTGCATTTTTAAACTTCACTTCATAAGCATCCTCTTCATAATGTTTTATGAATGTAAATCCCTGAGTTTGTAATCCATTAAGTTTTGCATGTGCAATTCTCCATCTTCGAAGATCCCAATATCTAGTGTCTTCAAAAACTAACTCAACTGTTCTTTCATGTCTAATTGCTTCTTCAGTTATATTATCAAGTTCAGGCATACCAGCTCTTTCTCTGATATCATCAATCCAAATTTTGGCTTCACCTTCTTTGTCAATATAAAAAGCAGCCTCAGCAGTATTTAACAAAACTTCAGCATAACGATAAAGATGGTAATCATTATCAGAACTTCCTTTAATTGGTGCAACTTCATTTTCATTCAAGTGTTTGCGCACCATGATACACGTTTGCTTTATATCTCGTTTCTGTCCTACAGCTGGCCAATTCCCTTCTATCGTTCCTGATGTAACCAGTTGCCCCTTGTACATCGTACCTTTATGTAAATACACTAAACCACCCTGAAATGGAGCTTCTGGATAGAAAAAAGTAGCCTTAAAGCGTGGATCACGATTTCCAAATAACTCATTTAATGTAAATAAGTCTCCATTTGAGACCTTATTACGATCAATAATACCAGACGTTCCATCTGCGTATTCAAATTCCTCTACTATATTTCTAAAAGCATGGTAATTTGATCCCCATTCAACACGAAAGCCCATTGGTATAGCTCCTACTCCATAAGAATGCATTTTACCAAGACCTTTATCAAAGACCACTGAAAGAATAGGTTCAATATTCGTTGCTGATTCATCTGTAAAGATACCCTTGAAATTTTCTACCTTATCCTCGTTACCTTTATATAAATCATATTTAGCTGATCCAATTACTTCTAATCCTGCATCGTAAGCTTGTTTATAATAACCCTTAGCTTCTGATTGCGGGAAACCAAGTAAACCTTCCATTTGAACAGTACCAAAATTAGCAACAGAGGCAGCATATAGCATCATGCGACTTTTCATTGCATAAGCAACAAATCTATTAATACGACCCTTTACACTTTCTTCTGGTAAATCGGTTATGGCTAAATCAAGCTCTTGGCTAATGAAATCATAACATTCTTTTTCCGAATTACGCTTAGGATACAATTCACTATCTGGTGTTGTATCATCCTGCGGAATTGTAATAATAGGGACACCACCATAACGCTTCACCATATTAAAATAAACGTTAGCTCTTAAAACACGAGCTTCTGCCATGTAAATTTTAATTTTTGCTTCAGCTAATGATGATGTTTCCATACCTTTCAAAAACTCGTTTAAAAACCGAACCGTTTTATAATCCCAGTATTCAAAATCACCACAGCCATTTTCGTCAAATACTTTCAATGCTAATGCATTTGGTGTTTGCCAATCAGCTATATTTTTACACACAGCTCCCATTGCCTCGTCCATAGTCCAATGCACAGGGTCCCACTGTCCATGATAAAAGTGTAAACCATTTTCATAACCTTTCGCTAAGTATGCATCAATCAATGCAGGATCATCAAATATTACCGCATTACTAATTATCTCTAATGGTTTTTTATCAAGCGTAAAAAAATCTTCTTCACATCCACATAATGCAACAAGCATGCTGAATAATAGCCCAAATATTAATTTGTTTTTCATATTCTTTTAAATTATAGTGTTACGTTTAAGCCAAAAGTAATTGTACGATGAGCAGGATAAGCCTTGTGATTTAATGCACTTTCTGGATCAAATTCGTTTTTATAAATCCCTAAGTTAGACCATACCGCTAGATTACTCCCTGCTACATAAAGATTACCTTTTTGCAAACCAAGCTTTGACATCCATTTCTTTGGTAAAGCATAATTTAAGTTTATGTTTTTAAGACGTATAAATGTGATTTCTTTTAACCAAAAATCTGACTTTTTAATATTATTTTGATTTACATTCATATAAACAGCAGGTAGACTACCATTTGGATTATTTGTCTCGTGATAACGATTTTCATATTGCAATCTTAATGGTGTTGAACCATTATCAAATGCAACTTGTGCATAATCACTTACATAACCAGAAAACATTGATGCACCTTGAAATAAAACATCAATGCTGAAATTTTCATATGATCCACCCAAATTTAATCCAAAGTTTAACTCAGGAATTTGATTATCCCAATTGTAGCCAATAACTTTTTGATCTGCCCATGTAATTTCTTTGTCACCATTTAAATCAACATAACGAATATCACCAGGCTTTAATGTACTATTATTTGCCTGATCCTGATTTACCATATATGCATCAATTTCAGCTTGGTTCTTAAAAAGTCCGCCAGAAACATATCCTACTGATTGATTTTTCCAACGCCCTGTTTTTTGAAGAATGCGCTTTTCATCATCCGTAATATATTCTGCCTCATCCTTATTTACCCATTTAGTTCTTGCGTAAGTCAAAACGCCCTTTACATTATACTTAAAATCATTAATATTTCCATGATGTCTAATCTCTATCTCAACCCCCCTATCATCTAGCGTATTAAGATTGAATTTCGAAAGATCAGCTCCAAATGTTGTTGGATATGCTTTTGTTGGAAAATCAAGTACATCCGATCTTTTACGATAAAAAGTTTCTGCTATTATACTTAATTTACCATTCCACAAAGTAGCATCAATACCAATGTTATAGTTAGACATTGTTTCCCAAGTCATATTCTTATTCGCCATGGTTGTTGGCCAAATCTTACGAACCAATTCATTGCCGAAAACATAACCAGGTACTTCGTAATAATCATTTCGTTGGTAGACATTATTCAAATTATATCCAGAATAATAATCATAACGAATAGCATTATTATCATAACCTGTTTGACTATATGAAGCTCTTAACTTTAAATTACTTAACCAATCTATATCCTTCATGAATTTTTCTTCGGTCAAACGCCAACCTGCGCTTACAGAAGGGAAAAACCCCCACCTCTTGTCTTCTGGGAAAAATGAAGTTGCGTCATATCGAAATGTAGCTTCTAAAAGATATTTATGTTTGTAATTATAATTAAAACGTCCTGCATAAGAAGCTCTGGAATCTTCATAAGGCTTTTGACCCATTTCGTAATATGTCTTGTCGCCAAAATTTAAGTACAGTAGCTCATTTGATAAAAGATTCTCGGTTTGAGCGTAAAACATATTGTTTGTTGTTTTCTCAAATTCTCCTATCAACAACCCACCTACATAATGTTCGTTTAATTGCTTCGAATAATTCAATTGCACCCGAGGTCTTAAACGTTCATATTTGGTACTTTCTTCCTTAAGACTGTTATTAACGACACCTCCTGGACCACTACTCGAATATTTAACCTCACCTGTTTCACTGTCTAATGCATAAAGATCATATTTACGCGAAACCTCTGTATAACGAGTGTTTTTTACTGTATAATCAAAAGAAGCTTTAGCACTTAAACCTTTAATATGTGGAATATTATAAGTTAATGAAGCTGTTGTATTAAACGTTTGTGGTATCTTATCCGATCCCCCCTCTAAATCCTTATTCATTTCCCCAACTAACCGTTCCTGTGTGCCACGCAAGTTACTTACTGGGATTAAGCCTGGTTGATCAACAAAAGATGTTGTAGCCATTGGCTGTGCGTAATAAACACCACGCCATATATTTGTTGTTGCTTGGCTTTGATGCTCATTGATATAATCCATGTTTACAGACAATTTTAAATCATCATTTATTTCTGCATCAATATTGACCAATAAATTGTTTCTTTTGTACCAATAGTCATCTGAAGTGATCACAGATTGTTGATCTGTGTGTGAAAAAGCTGTGTAAAAATTAATTTTTTCATTACCTCCCTCAACACTAATACTATGACGACTTTTTGATGCCCAATCATTAAAAGCATATTTAAACCAATCATAACTTTCATAACCTGGTGCATGAGCTTTATATTTCTCGATTTGTTCAGCAGAATAACTTGGAGTTAATCCTGAATTTAATTCTGCTTCATTCCAAAGTTCTGTGTAGACCCCTGCATCGGAAATGATAGTTGGTTTATTGGTAAATTGTTGTAAAGTTATTTGTCCATCATAATTAACACGTATCCCCTTCGCTTTACCTCCACGCTTTGTTGTCACAAGAATAACTCCATTTCCTGAACGAGCACCATAAATTGCCGCTGATGCATCTTTTAAAACATTTATAGATTCTATTGTAGATGGATCAACGTTATTTAAACTACGAGGAACACCATCTACGATAACCAATGGATCGCCATATCCTCGAATACTAAGTTTTGCATTATCATCACCAGGCATACCATTTGGTTGCTTTGTCAATAAACCAGCCACTTGACCTTGTAATAATTCAGTAGCGTTTGCTGTTTTTATTTTTCCCAGTTGTTCGGATTTTAAACTATTAACAGCACCTGTTAGGTTCACCTTCTTTTGAGTAGCATAACCAACAGCAACAACTTCGTTTAATCCAATAGCATCAGTTTTCATAACCAAATCAATGGAAATCTTTGCGCCAACTTCTATGCGCTGAGTGGTCATTCCTACAAACGAGAAAACCAAAACATCACCTGCCTTAACATCCGAAATCGTATATTGTCCATCAATATCAGTAATAGTACCTGATGATGTTCCTTTGATATGAACGGTTACACCAGGAAGTGGCACATCTATATCATCGGTTACTATACCAGTAATTTCCTTTGTCTCCTGTTGAGCACTTTGCTTGGTTTTAGACTGCTCCTTAACAGAATCCATGGAAGCCGGACGCAACACAACAACATCACCATCAATCACATAGGTTGAATTAGTTTCCTTCAACACCTGATCCAGCACCTCAGAAACTTCTGTTTCACTTACTTCAATGCTGATTGCTTTATCCATGTCCACAAATTGTGGACTATAGGCAAATCTTAAATCACATTGTTTCTCAATTTCTTCAATCACATCTAATACGACTCCATTCTTTACAGAGATATTCACTTTTTGTCCTTTTACATTTATAGCTTGGGTGATGCTACAAACAAATAACAAAACTGTTAGAATTTTCATAACCCGAAAGAGTTTAGACTTGCCTAAACCAAAGCAAGCAAGATT
>JADGFH010001170.1 GCA_016743925.1 Labilibaculum sp. | reverse complement strand
AAAAACTATTTCCCAATGAGTTTGAGTATAGTGAGGAATTGGAGAAGTGGGTGCCTAAGGGGTGGAGAGTTAAAGTTCTCGAAGAAATTATCACATTAATTGGTGGAGGAACGCCTAAAACGTCAATCTCTGAATATTGGGATGGAGATATTCCATGGTTTTCTGTTGTCGATGCTCCAAATGATTCAGATGTATTTGTAGTAGATACAGAAAAAAAAGTTACTCAACTAGGTGTTGATAAATCTTCAACTAAACTTTTAAGAGAAGGAACAACCATTATTAGTGCAAGAGGTACTGTTGGTAAATGTGCTTTAGTTGGATTTCCAATGACAATGAATCAATCTTGTTATGGCATACAAGGCAAAGATGGAGCAACAGATATTTTTACTTATTATACTATAAAAGAGAGCGTATCAAATCTTCAACAACGTGGTCATGGTTCTGTTTTTAATACCATAACTCGTGATACTTTTAGAAGTATTAAATTGGTATTAGGAGATAATAGACTACGCAAAGCTTTCGATTACACAACAGAACCTTACTTAAATAGAATCAAGAATAATCTTATTCAAAACAATGAATTAACCAAGCTTAGAGATACTCTTTTGCCTAAGTTGATTTCGGGGGAAGTAAGAGTTCCTGAGATTGAGAAGGTGATTGAATAGAAAATATTAATATAATAAATATCGTAAAAACCTCAACAAAATAATAACAAACAATATTGTACTCTACTAATCATGAATAAACTATATAAAAAAGGCTCGGAATGGAGAAAATGGGATTTACATATTCACACGCCAAATACAGCAAAAAATGATCAGTTTGGAACGAATAGTTGGAGTGCTTATATTTCTAAATTAGAGGAAAATGAAGATATAGCTGTGTTAGGAATTACGGATTACTTCTGTATTGAGAACTATAATAAGCTGAAAAAAGAGCAAAATGAAGGTCGTTTACGAAATAAATATCTTATCCCGAACGTAGAGTTGCGAATCTTACCTGTTACTCAGAGAGATACACCAATCAATATTCATGTTTTATTTAACCCCGAAAAGGTTAATATATTAGAAAGAGAATTTTTCAGGAAATTGAAATTTTTATATAGAGGTGCAGATTATTCATGTATAAAAAGTGATCTAATTGAATTGGGTAGAGCATATAAAAACGACCCAAACCTAGAAGAAGAGTCTGCAAAAAAAGAAGGCATAGGCCAATTTAATGTTCCTTTTGAAAAAATCCGAGATATTCTTGATGGAAATATTCTTGATGGAGAATATATAATAGGAGTTTCTAATAGTAATAAGGATGGAAATAGTGGTATTCAACATTCATCATTAGCGGCAACGAGAGAAGAAATTTATCGTATGTCAGATTTTATATTTTCAGGTAACCCTAGAGATACGACTTACTTCTTAGGTAAGGGATCTGATTCAAGAGAAGAATTACTACAAAAGTATGGAAGCATAATGCCCTGCATCACAGGAAGTGATGCACATAGTATGAACTCAATAAATGTTTTCCCAAAAGATAGAATTACCT
>JADGFH010000469.1 GCA_016743925.1 Labilibaculum sp. | reverse complement strand
TCAATGTCATTAAGTTAAGCCTTTTTCACAATGCATTTCTTTGATTTTTAGTCACCTTGGGGACTGCTCTATTTCGATATTTATCTTTATGTCTTTCAAACTTTCTATTCGGTCTTATTGGAATCAAATGATTTCGAAAAATACCTTTAAATTCAGAAAACACAGCATCAATATCTTTACTTGAAAGTAGTAATTCTACAATACGATCTTTTAAAAATCCATAAGATAAATTGGTGTTTACTTTGTATTTATATTGAGTATTTTGTTCTTCTTGCAGTTCTTCTTGCAGTTCTTCATTCAATTCTGTCACCATAAGGGTTTGAATATTTGAAATAAATAGTGCAGCATAGAAATCCTGTTGGATACATTGATCAGAATAACCTGAAAAGAGTTCTACCTTTATCTTATTTTTTAATTCATCATAGTAGATTTCTACTCCCCAACGCTTAAAATACAGGTCTTTAAAGATTCCTGTAGGATAGGTATTGCTACACAATAAAGTAGTCATTAATATTTCTGTTGTACCATCAGGGAGATCTACCCTAACTAATCTAACTTTTACAGAATCATTTTTCGAGTAGATCTTATTCTTCAATGACACATTTTTACCTGGTTTCATGTCAATCACCTTAGAATATTTACCAGTATCAAAGAAACTTTTTGTGGCATTACTAAAGCTAATTTTTACCCGGATTAAACAATCTATCTTTACTTGTAAATGTTCATGTATCAAGTCGAAAGAAGGATAACCACGATCGTAAATTACCAGATCTTTACTTTTAGTATGTGCTAAATGCTCTATAGCTAATGATTTTTCTCCTATTGCCAATGGAGCTATTTTTCCATCAATCACATAATTGTTTAGTACATCATAAAGAACAGATAGGCGGCCTTGAACAACACTTGTTGTTGATTGATTTTTTGTTGCTCCATATATTCCTCTGAGCTCTTTGGTGTCGGGTAATGTAATTCTTGATCCATCAACAGCTAACAATCGAAAGCCTTTCCAAAGCTTTACTGATTCATCGTTATCGGTATAAAATTCATGGGTTAGAACCTGTGATAGTTCCTTAAATACAAAAGGGTTAATTTTCTTTCTACATTGAACAAATGCACTTTTTGAAAATGATTTGATTTTAATATTCTTAACAAAGTTAAAAATCTCTAGGGCAAGGCTTTTTCGTAAAAAATTCATCATGAAAAGTAATGTGATTGAGAAGGTTAAAACTCTATCTCTAGTAAAATCTTTTTCATTCATTCGGAACTTAAACTTTAATTGTTCCGAAAATAAATGTTCTCGTACTTTTTCTACAATAAATCTAGTTGTTTTTTTTCATCATAATAACTCTCTTAATACTATATAAATATAGCAAAAAAACATCATAAAAGCTCATTAATAACCCTATACTTCAGCACTTTACGATCTTAACTTAATGACATTGAGCTCGCGCTATCAGGGGAAATGCTAAGCATCTTTGAGATGCTAAGCATGTTGGCTACTTGGAAATCTTATTTAAATTTAGCTTAGAGTTTCTAAATTGACATCTTTGTTTACAAGTGATAATCTGCATTCGCAGAATACGAGCTACAAGCTAGTGCTAGTAGAGACGACTTGGCAATGTGTATGGTTGTGAAGGTTTGGCATTAGAAAAGTCTTGTTTTATTGTACATTTTATCAAGATATGGCTGCATGGTTCCATCAACACTATCATATTCATCAGGCTGAAGCAAACTATATCTCTCATTTAATTCAATAATAGGACAATCAAAATCAATCCCATATAATTCTTCAACTCCAAGTATCATCTGACTATTTTCAGGTTGATTTTTTAGTATGAAAGAATAAATTAGGTCGATGTGCCCAGTATCTTGTGCTTGTTGATTTGGTGAATCCATAACAATTGGGCAAAATGTAGATGTCCCATATTTATTAATTGTCTTAAGTATTGAAAAATAATAGGATATTAATGCTCTTGGTAATGTACTACCTGTTTCTGGTATCGAAGTATTAATATTTTTCAGATCTTCCTCACTTATGGACCAAACATCTAAGTCTCTTAAATTTGTACGAACATTTGTTCTATAAAATTCTAGTATCTCCTTTTTCCTTTCTTTGTTTTCAATTCCTTTTAATCTCTCATTCAACTGATTAACCTGATAAGTCAGATCGAAAATTTCTTCCTTCAAAGCGTCAATATTTTCATCAAATACTTTTTTAAGCTCCCTTTTGCCTTCATTTTCGATAATATCTCTAAGCTTAATATCGCCTTGTTTCTTTTCTAAAACAGTCTCAACCGTGACAATTTCTTTATTATTATTTGTGTAAGCTTGATTAACTTTAACGATATGAGAATCTAATTCAGAAAGCTCCCTGCTCAGTTCAGTAAGTAACTCTTTGCATTTGTTTTCATCTTGAGCTATTTCAAATCTTTCCTCAAAAGAGTTTTCATATGTTGCACCACAGGTTGGACAATCTATATGGTCATTTATCTGGTAAAATGTAGCATGTTGGTAGTCTTTACGAACTTCGTTCAATGCTTTCTTTGTTATTTCAATTTGAGTTTCACAATTATTTTTGAAATTATGAAAATCAACTAGTTTAGTTTTAAGTTTTTCTTGAGCTTTTTTTAGCTCTTGTGACTCCAGCAATAACTCTTTAATTTCTTCTTTAAAATCATCCATACTAAAGGCAAAATCGACTTGTTTCATTTGGTCTTTCACCTTTTTTAGCATGTTTTGAGCTAGCTTTTTTTCACTTTCTAATTCCTTTACTGTAACAAGATGTTGGTCAATTTCCCCTTTAGTAATGTAATATTCATTGGGTCTTATACCAGTATGATAATAGCTAATTGGGTCTTTATACTTTTTAACCTGAGATAAATTTTTAAAAGAAACCCATGGTTCTTGCCAACTTGAATCTTGGTCAATATAATATGGTAAAAAGCAATATGCTGGAGGCGGAGTTATTATATTATTATTCCTATCAGGTAGTTGAATTTTAAAATCAAACATTTGTGCTAAAAATGGACCTAAACCTTTTGTCACACTATCAAATAGCCCAATCAAGTTATCATTACTATCAAAAATTGCATAGGTTTTATAGTCCTTGACAATTACAAAATTGACATCATCAACTAAGAACCTAACCAGAATTATAGGCGATAAATTGACCCACCTTGGGTTAGATTTTCTTGGGTTTGCTCCAAATGCTTCGTATATAGATTTTATGAGCGATGATTTCCCAGTATCATTCTTCCCGTAAATTACCGTTCGATGTGGATTTAGTTCCACTGTTTTCGCCTTCTTTTCTTTGTGAGACAAGAGCATTATTTCGGACAAAACGAATCTTTTCATATTTCTTTGTTCTTATATTCCTTATAAGTTTTTTAAAATTATCACTAGTATTAGTCATATAGCTCACTTAATGTTAATGCTTCAATAAATATTTCATCGTAGATTGTTTGGTTTATAGGCTCTTGATTGTAGCTGGATAGTATTTTACTTACGCATTCTAATAAAGTGTCATTATCTAATAAATCATTATCCACATAATGCGTTATTAATTCTTTAATATTCTTAATTATGGAAGTTAATATTGAATTATTAGGCTCCATTCTTTCTATTTCGACCTTATCCCAAGCATTCTTATATTTTTTAATTCTAGAATACTTCACACCTTCATTTGATAATATTGCTTCAATATTCTTCCAAGCAGAGTCAAAGTCCTTTGATGCACCGCAAATATCGAGCATATTTTGAAAAGTCGATTTCCCAATAGCTTTACATTTAACTAAATCGTCATAAGATATTACATCTTTATTGTAATTTGATTTACGCTTTACTTCATTGAATAAGTGTTGATATATTAGAGGGATATTGTGTTTTGTTTTTGGATACGAATCATTGAGAAAATCTGCAATTTTCCCTTTGGTGTACGTTGGGCTATCATTCAAATTTAATTCAGTAACTTTTAAGAAGGTGATATCTTCATATTCGCAAATATCTTCACTAGGATGTTCTAAATTAAGTTTTTCATTTATTTTTTTCTTATCAATATCATTTAGTTCAATTACGCATACTTCTTTTTTGTCGAGGGAATTGAAGTATTTGTCTCCAACTTTAAAGCCAATATTCGAAACAAAATTCATGGATTCAGTATTCTTTTCTGCCTTAATTTTGCAATCGTATAGTTTCCCAATAATGGAAAGAAGAACGTCTCCTTTTGTGCTCTTTGGGCTTTTAAGTAATTCGCCAAGCGTCCAATGAGCTTTATTTTGCTTTCCTTTAATTTGATAGAATGAAACTTTCTGAGGAGTACTTTCTGAATCCATTATCATTAGGTCTTCCTGATAATCAAAACGACTGGCAGACCTAGCACCAGCTTTTTCTCTCGGTTTGTTTTTTATTAAAGTATCTTTTATATCCATAATTAATTGTGTGTCGGCAAAAATTTGACTCTTTTACAAGCTGAAGAAGCAGCCTGTGTGTGTCGGAGCTTGTAAATGTACCAAATGTGCGTTGGCTTGTCTCTCTTTGCATGAAGCCTAACGTATATATATAACAAGTATATACTTGAATTATATAAGATTTAAGACAGTGCTTTAATCTCCGTTTGTAATTTTGTTTTAAAACATGCCTAAAATTAACAATAAATCTCAGTACACAAAAACATATTATTCTTATGGTGCAATAGATTCTTCATTAGTTGATTTTATTAATTTGGAAACAAAAGAATTTGTATAGAGCACAAAAGGAAGATTTTCGATTGAAAAGGAGTTTATCTTACACCAAATAGAAAAAGTTTAGGATAAAAAACAAAGTCTATTGTCTCCAATACAAATTGTTTTGAACCATCCAGAAAGTGTTTTGGATAAAATACAAACTCAAAACAAATAAAAAACACACATTTTCTATTTACAAGCAAGTTTTTTGAAACAAACATACACAAGCTATACAATCCCTATTTTTAAAGACATACTGAATGTTGTTATCTCTATTTACTTATTACTTAATAATTCTTATGGAGTAAAACGTCATTTTTTGAATATTCTTAGCTACTAAAGCTTTATTGATTGATTTATTGATATTTACATTCTTTCTAGTATCAATCTATTTTTGGGGGATTACTTATTTTAGGTTAATTTTCAATTTAACTAAATGATATATTAAAAACTATAAATTAAAATATATCGAAAAATTA
>JADGFH010000468.1 GCA_016743925.1 Labilibaculum sp. | reverse complement strand
AATCAGAATTTCAAAGCTGTTAAAAAATCAAGGATATTACAATTTTTCTAGAGAGTACATTCATTTTATGATGGATAGTACCAATAAGGGAAATCAAATGGATATTTTTGTTGGCGTAAAAACTCCCGTTGACAGCAATGCTATTAAAAAATTTAGAATTAATAAGGTTTCTATATTCACTGAATATGATCCTAAACTAATGTTGATGAATGATGAGAATTACCTAAATGCATTAGATACCATTCAACATGGAGGTGTCAGCTTCATATACAAAGATAAGTTGAAGATAAATCCAAAGGTGATTTTGTCATCAATTGTTGTTCGGGAAGGAGAACTATATAACCTAAAAGCTGTTGAGCAAACTTATAGTCGATTGCAAGCCTTAAATCAATACAAATTTGTAAACGTGAAATTTGAAAAAGATTTAATTTCAAATGGAAGCGAAATAGCCAACTTAAATTGTATTATTCATTTAACCCCCTTCGATCGTCAATCATATTCTGTAGAATTGGAAGGCACAAACTCTTCTGGTAATATTGGGTTTGCTGGGAATTTGAATTATCAACACAAAAATCTTTTTGGTGGAGCAGAAATTTTAGATGTTCAATTTTCAACTGCAAAAGAGACGCTAAAGTCTAATGAGCAAACAGATTTTAGTTCGTCGGAATATGGTGTTGAAACTAGGCTTAAAATTCCTAAATTTTTATTACCCTTTTTTAGTGCTGAAAAGTTTAGGAAATCGTACAATCCGAAAACAGTCTTATCCTTATCATACAACTATCAGGAGCGACCAGATTATACTAGAACAATTGCTGATGCAAGTTTCGGTTATGTGTGGAAATCTTCGAAAAAGTTAACACATACTCTAAATTTGATAGAGTTAAACTTTGTGGATGTGAAAAATTTAAGCTCTGATTTTCTCGGATCTATTGATAATTTATACATTCAGAATTCATTTACTGATCACGTAATTCCTACGAGTAGGTATTCGATGATTTATAACGATCAGAATATTAATATTCCTGGTGATTATAATTACGTTAGATTTAATTTCGAAACAGCAGGAAATTCATTTAATGCCTTTAATCAATTAATGGGTCGATCTAAGAAAATAGATTATGCTGATGATGGAACAGAGGAAGGTAGGTATTATGACTTTGTAGGTATTCGTTATGCACAATATCTTAAAGCTGATGTTGAGTATCGATATAGTCACCATATAAATAAAGCCAACACAATGGTCTATCGTGTCTTTTTAGGTGCTGGTTTGCCATATGGAAATTTGGATGTATTGCCATTCGAAAAAAGTTATTTTTCAGGAGGAGCCAATGGAATTAGAGCCTGGCAAGTTCGATCTTTAGGACCAGGTTCTTATTTTTCTGATGAGGCAACTTATCCAAACAATTCGGCCGATTTAAAACTAGAAGCCAATTTGGAATATCGCTTTAAGCTCTTCTGGGCTTTAGAAGGCGCTTTGTTTGTTGATGCTGGGAATATTTGGGCAATATCCAAAAAGGATGATCGTAAAGGTGCTGCCTTTAATGCTAATCGTTTTTACAAAGAAATTGCCTTAGGTACTGGTTTTGGTACTCGTGTTGATTTAAACTTCATTCTATTTCGTATTGATTTGGGATTGAAGCTACGCGATCCAGCTTTAGATTCTAGTGAGAGGTGGATTATTGCTCATCGACCATTTAAATTTAGTCAATTGACCTTTAATATTGGAATTGGATATCCATTTTAGTATTGCATTCGTTTGCGTAATTTTCTTATAACCAAAACTGTGCAAAACTTATTATTTCTTTTTAACTTCGTGGTCAAATTGACTTTCTAAGCAAGATATATTTAGAACTATCCGATAAAATTATATTATTATGAAACGAGTATTAGATGTTGTTAAGCCGGGTGTGGTAACTGGTGATGATGTGCAAAAATTATTTCAAGTTGCTAAAGAAGAAGGATTTGCAATTCCTGCAGTAAATGTTGTTGGAACGAACTCTATTAATGCTGCTCTAGAAGCTGCGCGTGAGGTTAATTCTCCAATCATTATTCAGTTTTCAAATGGTGGTGCTTCTTTTTTCGCAGGTAAAGGTATTGCTGCTGAAGGACAAAATGCTGCTATTATTGGTGCTGTTGCTGGTGCAAAGTATGTTCATGCTGTAGCTGAGGCTTATGGTATTCCAGTAATTATGCATACCGATCATGCTGCTAAGAAATTATTACCTTGGATCGACGGTTTGCTGACTGCAGGTGAGGAATTTTTCGCACAAACAGGAAAGTCATTATTTAGTTCTCATATGTTAGATTTATCAGAAGAGCCTTTGGAAGAAAACATTGGTACTTGTGCTAAATACTTGGAGCGTATGGATAAAATTGGTATGACTATCGAAATTGAATTAGGTTGTACTGGTGGAGAAGAAGATGGTGTTGATAACACTGATATGGATAACTCTTTATTGTATACTCAACCAGAAGATGTTGCTTTAGCTTACGAAACTTTGTTAAAAGTATCTTCTCGTTTTACAATTGCTGCTTCTTTTGGTAATGTACACGGTGTATATAAGCCAGGTAACGTTGTATTGACTCCAAAAATCTTATTAAACTCTCAATCATTTATTTCTGAGAAATATGGTGTTGAGAAAAATACAGTTGATTTTGTATTCCATGGTGGATCAGGATCAAGTGTTGAAGAAATTCGTGAAGCTATTTCTTATGGTGTAGTGAAAATGAACATCGATACTGATACTCAGTGGGCATGTTGGAATGGTATTCGTGAGTTTGAAGCGAAGAATCATGATTATCTTCAAGGACAAATTGGAAATCCTGATGGAGATGATAAGCCAAATAAGAAATTTTACGATCCTCGTGTATGGTTACGTGCAGCTGAGGTTACTATGAAAGATCGTTTGGTTCAAGCATTCGGAGATTTGAATGGTGTAGGTAGAAACTAATTTTACCTTCCTTTATGATATAGAAAACCTGGATATTAATCCAGGTTTTTTTGTTTATAATCATGATAAAAATCGGATACGTTTTTGATTTTGAACTTTTATTTTAGCAAATTTGACTTCCTATAATTTATAAATCAGAATATTAATAATAAGAAATGGCAAAAAAAACTCTTCCTATTCGTGATGTATTTTCAAGTAAATTTGGTGTTATTGCTGCGGCAGCAGGTTCTGCTGTGGGTCTAGGAAATATTTGGAAGTTTCCATATATAGCTGGCGTTTATGGTGGTGCTGCTTTTTTATTTGTATATCTTGGGTTTATCGCATTAATTGGTTTGCCTGTAATGCTTTCAGAATTTACGATAGGAAGAAAGTCAAGAAGTAATGTATTTGGTGCTTTTAAAAATCTAGCCCCAGGTTCACCTTGGAAATTAGTTGGTATGTTAGGTGTGGCTGCTGCTGCAATGATTTTAGCTTTTTACGGTGTGGTTGCTGGTTGGAGTATAGATTACGTAGTAAAAGCTGTTTCTGGAAATTTTGCTGCAAAGAGTCCGGGAGAATTGGAGTCGATGTTTACTAATTTTATAGAAACTCCCTTAACACCAATTCTGTATCAAATCTTTTTTATGATCCTTACTATGGGGATTGTTATTATTGGAGTTAAAGATGGTATAGAGAAATACGCGAAATTTTTAATGCCAATACTTATAGTGATAATTATAATTCTCAATATTAGAGCCGTTACATTAGAGGGAGCAGCCGAAGGCTTGCGATTTTTATTTTATCCTGATTTTTCGAAACTAACTGCTGATGGAGTATTGAGTGCTCTGGGGCACGCTTTTTTCTCCCTAAGTTTAGGAATGGGGACATTGGTTACATATGGTTCGTACATTGGTGATGATAATAATTTAGCAGTTACTGCTGTGCAAGTTACTATTGCTGATACGCTAATTGCAATTCTTGCTGGGATTGCAATTTTTCCCGCAGTATTTGCATTTGGAATTGAACCGAGTAGTGGACCTGGTCTTGTTTTTATTACGTTGCCAAATGTATTTCAGCAAATGCCAGGAGGATATTTCTTTTCCATATTATTCTTTTTGCTATTAACTGTTGCAGCTCTTACTTCTTCAATATCAATATTAGAGGTTGTTGTTGCCTATTTTAGAGAAGAATTAAAAATAAAACGAAATTTATCTACCGTTTTAGCAACAGTTTTAATTGGCATTATCGGTGTTTTCTGCTCCTTATCTATGGGAATGTTAAAAGAGTATACCACTTTTGGATTAAACTTTTTTGATTTGCTCGATTGGATTTCTGCTAATTTGTTACTACCACTTGGAGGTTTATTTATTTCTCTTTTTGTAGGTTGGTATTTAGGACGCAAGAAAATTGAGGCAGAGTTGGCGAAGGGAGCTGGAGTGGTAAGTTGGTTGTTAAGTGTTTTTATTTTTTTAGTGAAATTTATAGCTCCAGGAGCTATTGCAATTGTATTCCTTCATGGTTTGGGCTTTTTTAATTTTGGATAATAGGCATAAAATTTAGATATTGTTAAGTGTTAGTTTCACTTAGATTATACATTTAGCAGTTAAAATGAAATTTAGATACCTCTTAAAAGAGTATTTTATTTATTCGGCTTCCGAAAAAAAAGGAATATTTATTTTATTGTTTTTAATATTGCTCTTCTTTTTGTTGCCATTTTTCTTTCAGGATAAAACGAATAAACTCTCGCTTCAAGATGAGCTTAAGCAAGACGAATTGAACCGCCTTCTTTCTGAAATAGTTTCCAAGAAGGAAACTCCAATAAATACAAATAACTTATTCCGTTTTGATCCGAATAAAGTAAGTCATACACAACTGCTTAATCTTGGATTTACCGATTTTCAATCTAAAAATATAATTAAGTATCGAAGTAAGGGAGGAGTTTTTCGAAATAAGAAAGATTTACTGCGAATTTATGGTATCTCTTTAAAGAATCTTTCTCCATATGATTCTTTTATTTACTTTCCTAAAACGAAAAAACTTAATAAAAGGATAGTTGTTGCACCTGAAAGAATTCTTTTTCCGTTCGATCCTAATGTCATAAGTCTGCAAGAATGGAAAAGTTTAGGTGTATCAGATTGGATTGCCAAAAGAATAAAAAAATATCTAGCCAGCGGTGCTAGTTTTAAATCTGTTTCAGATTTAGAAAAAATATATGGCTTCGATACTTTATTACTCAAGGAACTTTATCCATATGTTTGTATTGAAAATAAAC
>JADGFH010001169.1 GCA_016743925.1 Labilibaculum sp. | reverse complement strand
ATTACGGTTAGCAGATGTAGAAATTGAATTATTCTATGAAGAAATAGAGGAAAAAATGGCGAAGGTTCATAAAAAATATCTATTGGTTTATACAGTGTGATTGGAATGCTATAGTTGGAGATTCAAATGATGAATGGAGGTATGTAGTAGGGAAGTTTGCATTAGAAAAATCAATCCAAGAGGTCTCAGACAGTTATTAATAGTGATCATGATATTATATTATGTAACATGAGATTGAAACTAAGAACTAAAAAGGTAAAAAGAGTGGTAGAATCAAATACGACGTAGAAAAATTAATGAATGCAAATATGTGTACAGAATATAGAATTGAAATCTTCATCCACATATGAATCATATAATACTATTGCAGAATTCATAACATAGACGGCGCAACAAGTACTGGGTAAATACAGGAAAAAGAAGCAACCATGTATATCAGATGATATTCTTATTTTATGCGATAAGAGAAGAGAATTGAAAGCTACGAAGAATAATATTGATAAATTAAAAGATGAATACAGGAAAGTATATAATTTAATTAGAAGAAGTATGAAAAGAGCAAAAGAAGTCTGGATAGGGTGTCAATGTAATCAAATTGATTAAGATCTAAGCAAAGTAATGAATAGTAAGAAAGCATACAATAAGCTAAAATTAATAACTAACACACATTGCAGAATATATCAATTTTTGAAAGTAAAATGGGAAAATCGCTAGCAGATGATAATGTAAAGATGGAACTATGGACGAATACTGTAAAGATTTATATAACTGATCCAAATTGATCCAGAGATATCTTTACTATAAATGAATATTCACGAAAATGAAGAGGTCGCAGAATTACCAATACCAATAAAATCAGAAGTAGAATATGCAATAAAGAAATTGTAAAATGATAAATCGCCGGGCATAGATAACATATCAAGTGAACTTATTAAAGAAGGTGGTACAGTACTAACGGAACTGTGTATGGACTACAAAGATATGGCCACTCGCTTGGATACCATCCTTAATAATCCATTACCGACAAAAGATTTGAAGAACTGTGAGAATTACAGATGAGTCAACCTGATTAGCCACGCAAGTAAAATATTATTACGTATAATTCTAAATCGACTAACTCCACAAACAGAAAGTATACTATTAGATGAGCAAGCAGGATTTCGGAAATACAGAAGTACTACTGAACAAATCTTAAACAGTAGGATATTGATGGAAAAATAAATCGCACAACAAACCCCATTATATCTCAATTTTATTAATTTCAAAAAGGCTTTTGATAGAGATTGGCATGAAGGATTATTGGATACTATGACATTTATCGGAATCAATATAGAATTGATTACGTAATAAGAGCCCTCTTTGAGTCAACTAATAGCTCTGTATTATTAACTAACCTTAATTGGTACTCCTTTCTGTAATAAAGTAATAAAGTAAGGGTAAGACAGGGCTGCCTATTACCTCAATTATGAAACACCACAGATTAAGATGTATGGTATAGCTCTAGAATATTTTTCTAATTTAAGTAAGAGCTACATTATCC
>JADGFH010001168.1:758-1541 GCA_016743925.1 Labilibaculum sp. | reverse complement strand
TCAAAACCTATTTTGCCTCCTAATCCTGATACTGGTGAGGCGAAATCTAAATAGTCTATAGGTGTATTTTCAATAATTGTACTGTCACGAGCTGGATCCATGCGAGTTGTCATTGCCCAAATTACATCTTTCCAGTCGCGCACATTGACATCATCATCAGTAATAATTACAAATTTTGTGTACATAAATTGGCGTAAAAATGACCAGACTCCAAACATTACTCGTTTTGCATGTCCGGGATATTGTTTTTTGATGCTTACTATTGCCATTCTATAAGAACAGCCTTCTGGTGGTAAGTAAAAATCTACAATTTCTGGGAATTGCTTTTGTAGTATTGGAACAAAAACTTCATTTAAGGCTACTCCTAATATAGCTGGCTCATCAGGGGGGCGACCGGTATAGGTGCTATGATAAATAGGTTGCTTACGATGAGTTATACGTTCTACAGTAAATACTGGGAATGTGTCAACTTCATTATAATAGCCGGTATGATCTCCAAATGGTCCTTCAGGAGCGGTTTCGTTTGGATAAAGATAACCTTCTAGGACAAATTCAGCACTTGCTGGTACTTGTAAATCATGGGTAATACAGCGTGTAACTTCGGTGCGACTGCCACGTAATAAACCTGCAAAGGCGTATTCTGATAAAGTGTCTGGCACCGGAGTTACTGCGCCTAAAATAGTTGCAGGATCAGTTCCTAATGCTACTGCAATTGGAAAGGGTTTATCAGGATGAACTTGTTGCCATTCGAGATAGTCTAAGGCTCCACCGCGATGAGATAGC
>JADGFH010001168.1:0-748 GCA_016743925.1 Labilibaculum sp. | reverse complement strand
TTCCTAAATTTTGACGTTCCTTATGTGGACCTTTGGTAATAACTAAACCCCAAGTAATCAAAGGTCCAGCATCTTCTGGCCAACAGGTTTGAATTGGTAATTTAGATAAATCAGGTTCAGTAATAACAACTTCCTGACAAGCGGCTTTACGAATTACTTTGGCGGGCATATTTAAGACTTGCTTAAACAGCGGCAACTTTTCCCAAGCATCTTTAAAGCCTTTTGGAGGATCAGGCTCTTTTAGGAATGCTAATAATTTTCCTACTTCTCTCAAGGCAGAAATAGAATCTTGCCCCATACCAAGGGCTACTCTTTCTGGAGTACCAAATAAATTGGCTAAAACTGGAATTGAATGCCCTTTAGGATTCTCAAATAATAAGGCTGGACCCTTGGCACGTAAAGTACGATCACAAATTTCAGTCATTTCCAAATAGGGATCAATTTCTAACTTAATACGTTTGAGCTCGCCTTGTTGTTCTAGTTGGTTTATGAAGTCTCTTAGATCTTTGTATTTCATTTTTTTATACTTGTAAAATATTAAACCCAGCTTGGGCAAAGTGTTTATCAAAAGTTAAAACATCACTTATTCCCATTTCACGCATCACAACGAAAGAAATACAATCCACTAAACCCCATGTTTTGTCTTGATAAGACTGATACAGTTCTAAGCCTTTTTTGAATAAAATAGGATTAAGATTAATAATAGTTACTTCTGGCGAAGAATAAAAATAATTAATTATCTCAGTTG
>JADGFH010000467.1 GCA_016743925.1 Labilibaculum sp. | reverse complement strand
ATACCGTTATCGCATGAAAAAAGACATTATGAAAAAAACACTCTTAACGATACTGATAACTGTGCTTATTACGGCTATATCTGTATTAACAATCTTCGAAATTATTGCACAAATGAATCAGCTTAAAGCTGATGTTCAGGAGGATATCAACTCAAGCATATTAGGAGAACAACGAAAACTTCTGATACATCTTCCTCCAGAGTACGATCCTTCTCAAAATTATCCGGTTATGTATGTTCTGGATGGATCATCTCAAGATTTCCGAATTGCTGGAATCGCGGAAATATTGAACCGGGCAAGGATAGTTCAAGATATGATTATTGTGGGAATTCCAAATACTGATCGAAATAGAGACTTAACACCACACTATATTCTTCAGGAAACAGATGGTGAAGCTTACGGAAAAGGTGATGAGTTTTTGAGTTTTTTGACAGATGAAGTGATTCCATTCATTGAGTCAAAATACCCTGTAAATCAATATCGAATGTTAGCCGGCCATTCGCGCGGAGCTCTTTTCACCTATTACGCCTACTTTGAGCAACCAGAAATATTTAATGCCCTATTTTGCTTTAGCCCTGCTTTTTGGAGGGATGACTCAATCATATTAGAAAAGACTCAAGCATTCTATACTTCAATTAGAAAAGAAAATCCTTTCATTTTCATGAGTCTTGGGACAGAAGAAAATGACAAAATGATGAAGGCCTTTGATGCTATGACAAATTTCTTGGATGCTAAAATGGTCAAGAACGTAGTTCACACTTATACCCCAGATGCCAATCACGGAAATAACTTGTATTATTCTACTCCAATTGCATTAAAAAAATGGGCCAACCAGATTCATAACAATGTATATGAAAAATAAGCAATACAGTACCAAACTCAAGCGTTGTAGCCCAATCCAACTTTTGTGTAGCTTTATAGTTGTGAGTCACGCAAACGTCTACTTTTCATATACTCAAGATTGTATGCAATTATCCGACAAATGAAATATAGACAATTAATTATTTTACTACTACTAGGTGTAAATGTAGTTTTTGGTCAAGTAAACCAGCCAGACTCCAATATTTTGAATGAAAGTAGAATTAGATACAGTCCAATGAAAACAGTTTCAACATAAAATTCAGTTATAGGTGCATCTTTTTGTAAAGAGACAATTGACACTCATCCTATTTCTTTAATAAATATCGGTATATCATCTTTAACGTTAAAAAATGACTGTAATTGTACTGTAGGGGACTTCGATGGGAATGGGTATTTAGACTTTGCATTTTGGGGTATTGATATTTTCAATCCCAAAAAAAATGGAGTTAATACTGGTAGTTAAAGCAGTATTTGAAATAGAAGGGTATTGTGTTATTTTTATTTAGTTTGATTCCAAATACGAATAATAAAGGATATCTTAGTCCCAAATTAAATAAAACGTAATGTCTCAATTTATATATAAGAAAGAGCCTCAGTCTTTTTCATTTCTGAATATTAAAAGTTTTGCTTCACCTGTTACTGTATTATATGGTGGAAAAACGGGTAACTCTAAATTTATCGCGGAACAGGTAAGAGAACAATTCCAAAAATATGAATTGGATCCTTCTGTTATTAGCATGAGCGAATACGATGTCAATAATTTGGCGGATGAGGCGTATCTTTTTATTGTAGTAAGTACGCGTGGAGAAGGTGACCCACCAGGACAAGCCAAAGCTTTTTATAAGCATTTATTTGGTAAGCAAGTTGGCCAATTGCCCAAGCTAAACTATTCTGTTCGTGCATTGGGTGACTCGAGCTACCAGCATTTTTGCCAAACCGGTAAAGATATTGACGCACAATTGGAAAAGCTGGGCGCCAAACGTTATACCTCTTTGGTAAGGTGCGATTTGGCTTATAAAGCAAAAGCGGAATCTTGGGTATCCTCCTTGTTAAATAAGTTCCAAAGCAGACTAAATGGCGATGTGCTTAAAATAAAGTTTGGAACACCTGCATTAGGTCCAACTTTTACCCTTCGGGTTAAGGATAAATACCCTTTGACCAGTGAAAAATCTACTTGTGAAATCAATCATCTAATACTCCAAACAGATCATCCGGATTTTACATATCAGCCTGGCGATTCTCTTAGTATTAAGCCTAAAAATCCTTATTCTTTGGTTGTTAAAATTATGGTTTTGCAGGATTATTCGCATGATACAATTGTGCGGTATAAAGATAACAAGATGAGTATTGAGGAGTTATTGGTTACCAAGTTGGAGTTAACCAATTTGAGCGAAGATGTGGTAAAGACTTATCAGGAGCATACGGGGAGTGAGGATTTAAAAAGCTTGTTTGAGAATGAAACTGAATTGTTTAAATACCTTCAACTAGCCGATGTATATGATATGCTTCACGATTTTCCCTCTACAATCGAAGCGCAAGATTTATGTCAGATTCTAAATAAAATGAATCGAAGAGAATATTCTATAGCATCGAGTTCAATGGAGACCCAAGATGAAGTTCACCTGTGTGTGAAACAGTTTAACTACTCCGCATTTGGGCGCGATCGAATAGGTGCTTGTTCTTCTTATATCAACAAAGGCTTACGGGTGGATTCCAGTCTTAAAGCGCAGCTTATTCCTAACAATGATTTTCGATTACCAGCGACTGAGGAACCTATTATAATGATTGGTGCAGGAACAGGAATTGCACCTTTTATTTCTTTTATGAAGGAAAGAAATTCCGTAAAATCAAAAGCTAACAATTGGTTGATATTTGGTGAGAAATATAGAGAACATGATTTCTTATACCAGGAAGAACTGGAATCTTTTGTGAAAAGTGGCATCTTGAATAAAATGGACTTGGCTTTCTCTCGTGATGGAGCAAAAAAAGTATATGTACAGGATATCCTTGCGTTTCAAGGGAGGGAAATTTATCAATGGCTTGAAAATGGAGCTCATTTATATATCTGCGGATCTATTGCTATGGGAAGATCCGTTTTAAACAATCTTTTGTCATTAGTTCAGGAAGAAGGAAAATTTAGTAAGGATGATGCTTATAATTATATTGAAGATATGAAGCAGACTTCACGTTTGCACGAAGATTTGTATTAAAATACACTTTTATTGTACATGTTAGGAGCAAACAGGACTAAGCTGTGGTAAGAGTGCCACAGTTTTTTGATCTCTCTTCGTTCGGTAGCTTCGTTTTTTGTATTCAAGACAACAATTGGAGCAAAGCGGAAATCATGAATACAAATAAAAGTAGATTTTAATGAATAAATGAAGTCGGGTTTGGGCGGATTGCCCAATACAAAAAATAAATAGGACAATATTGATCTCAAATAGCTTAAGACGGCTTTATAGGCAGCTGTAAATAGCTTTAAGCTCGTATAATATACAATATCTTTATACAGAAAGCCTTCGGTAATTTGCCGAAGGCTTTTTTCATGAGTTTTATCATGTTTATCATAGTTTAAAAGAAGTCTAAATTCAAATTACATGTGTTTTACGACACTTTATGTTGAGCGTATCGATATATTTTTATAGGATAAATGATTCCAGAGGCCTTTTGTTTACAGCTGTTTGGAAATTACGGATTTGTTAAGTTAAGCTTTATTTCTGTTGCTTTTAGTAATGGGTTGACTGTTAGAGTTTTTTAAATAAATAGAGAAAAATTTCTTTAATTTTTTTACCTTCAGAGTGTAACTCTATTAATATTAACTCTAAAACCATTACTTTATGGATTTTCAAGAAAAATTAGTGCAAGAATTGGTTTCGAAACATGGGAGAGATAGAGAAAATCTACTTCCAATTTTACAGGGGATGATTGATGAGGAGAGATTTCTTTCGGAAGAAGCAATTCTTAAGATATCGAAAGAGATGAGCATACCTGCAGCAGATGTTTTCGGAACGGCAAGTTTTTATTCCTTTTTGGATATAGAACCAAGAGGGAAGTATGTTATTCGTGTTTGTAAAACGATAACCTGCGCAATGAAAGGGAAAAATCAAATTATTCAGTCTATCGAGAGTTTTTTGAAAATAAAAGTTGGTGAAACTACTATCGACAAAAAATTTACAATTCTTCAAACAAATTGCCTTGGTTGGTGTCATAAAGCGCCAGCAATGCTAATTAACGATGAGGTTTATACAGAACTGACCCCAGACTCAGTTGTTGATATTCTTCGCGAGTACAAAGAAGAAAATTAAATGTAAAGTCAAAAAGCAAAACTAACATCTAAATACCCTTAGGTATGACAACAACTAAAAAACAACTTCATAGAATCGATTTGATCTTTAAGAATGAAGACGATTGTAAAGAGATTCTTCGAAATGCATTGGCAAGATCTGATCAGGAGATTGTAAATGATATGGTGAATTCTGGTCTGAAAGGAAGAGGTGGAGCAGGATTTCCAACAGGCTTAAAATGGAAATTAACAGCCGAGTCAAAAGAAAAAGAAAAATATGTAATCTGTAATGCAGATGAAGGAGAGCCGGGAACGTTTAAAGATAGAGAGATCTTAACAAGGGTTCCTCATAAAGTTCTTTCGGGAATGGCGGTTTGTGCTAAAATAATAGGAGCACAAAAAGGATATATTTATTTAAGAGGAGAATATAAATTCTTAGTTCCTGATTTGAAAAAGGAGTTGAGAAAATTTCATGATATATTGGATGAATTGGGATTGAATTTTCGTGTAGAAATATTCATGGGAAGTGGAGCATACATTTGTGGTGAAGAAAGTGCTCTGATTGAATCTATGGAAGGCAAAAGGGGAGAACCTCGTAACAAGCCTCCATTCCCAAGTGTTAATGGGTTTAAAGGTAAACCTACAGTGGTTAACAATGTGGAAACGCTGGCACATTCTTATACCATTTTAAAATTTGGAGCGAAAAAATTTAGAGACCTAGGTGTGAAAGATTCACGAGGATCTAAAGTTTTTTCCGTTTCGGGAGATACGCCAATTCCTGGTATTTATGAACTGGAATTAGGAATGACAGTTCAGGATTTTGTTGATGATTTTGGAGATGGTGATTGTAAAGCTGTTCAGGTTGGAGGAGCTTCTGGTTTTCTTGTTCCGCGAAAGCGTTTTGGAAAAACAACCATCGGGTATCAGGGCAAATTGACTGGTATTTCTTTACCAACCGGAGGATCTATGATGATTTTCAACAGTTCCAGATCCATGTATAATGTGTTGAATAATTATCTCGATTTTTTTGAGGAGGAATCATGTGGCCAGTGTACACCATGTCGTGTAG
>JADGFH010000466.1 GCA_016743925.1 Labilibaculum sp. | reverse complement strand
CCAATGTATTATACACCTAAAACATCTTTAAATCTACAATTTAAGCCATTAGTCTAATTTATAAAAATAATTAATATCCTATTGCTATATTAAGTCGTAAATAGTGCAATCATGAGATTTCTATAACGGTCAACTTTCATAATATTCCTTCCTAATTCTTTTTACCGTGCTACGACTTACCTTTGTTGCAATAACAATTTTATTAATGCTCATACCACTTTCTAAACACGCTTTTACATCTGGGTATTTTCCTACTAAATCTTCACTTCCTTTATTCTTTGATCCTATTTTTCGACCTTTATAAGCTTTATCTTTAAACTCTCTGTTTTCGTCTTTTTTCCTTTCCGCTGCAATTCCATCGGTTTGTCGCTCTCTACTCCTATCAACTTCCATTTGTGCTAGGGTTGCCATTACCGTTGTTATCAGCTCGAATGCTGGGCTTGATTTTCCCTCTACAAAACTTTTAACTCCAAGTTTGTGAACGGTAACACAAACTTTGTTTTCTTTCATGAATTTTAAGGTTTCAAGAATGTCAATGGTATCCCGCCCCAATCGATCAATATCGAAAACAATCAATTCTAAAATAGAATCCTCATTTACAGCTTTGATAATTTTTTTTCCCTGTGGTCTTTCTGCAAATGGAATCTTACCCGATATTTTATCGATGAACAATTCACCTTTGTAATCTTTCAAACCGTCAACTTGCCTCGCTTCGTTTTGTTCTTCGGTTGAAACTCTAGTGTATTTGTAGATTTTCTTTTCCATGATGAAATTTTCTGTTTTCTGGGTTCAAAATTAGGATGGGTTCAGAACCTTATGTTTTTACGCTGACATGACGCTTTTTTAGGTTCTTTTTTGGGGTCAGTCTAGGCTATACCCTACTTTGAACCTGTTTTTGTATTTTTTGAATGATTTATATTTTCATAGATGTATTTCACATCTTCGGGCAAGAAAATTTTA
The DNA here is from genome assembly GCA_016743925.1 of Labilibaculum sp. Classification (GTDB taxonomy): domain Bacteria; phylum Bacteroidota; class Bacteroidia; order Bacteroidales; family Marinifilaceae; genus Labilibaculum. The sequence continues at coordinate 4,256 of JADGFH010000466.1, read as the reverse complement.
TAAGCCATTCTTTTCTCGAACTCTGGAATTTGCTCTTTCATTTTTCTTCTTAGTGTGCTGCCTGATATTCCAAGCTTGACAGCTAGCCCTTTTCTATTCATTGTTTTAAATTCCATCACTTTTATTTTTTAGGGTTTTACAAAAAGGACAATTGGTTTCAGTTATTAAATCGTATGTTCCTCCACAAGTCGGGCAATCTTGCCAAACTTCATGATTGTGTATTTTGCTGGGGTGATTCATTGCTTTTTTCGTTTGGTATTAGTTGTATAAATTTATCGTTCATCGTATTGCCAGCTTTTATCTTGCCTTCTCTCCAAAGCTCTCTTAATACAGGTATTATCTCTTTTCCAAGCTCGTTGATTAATTCGATGTACATTACATGAGTGGGAAATCTTCTTGCATCTTCTTTTTCCTTGGTGATTCTTTTCAATGTTGCTATTACAATTTCTCTCATGTTATATGGCTTAGCTTGGTTTCTTGATTTTCTGTTTTCTTCTCGAACTCTTTGAGGAAGAACCTAGCGGCTGAACCGTGATACATCTTTCGGGTTCCATTGATCGTAACTACTATTGAAGTTTTTCGGCTGGGTATTCCCTTTATCTTTTTTCGGCTGGGGTTTGTTGTCTTGGTGAGTTTTAACTCGTGACCTAGGTTATCAATGAGTTTTAGTATTTCCTTTTGCTTTTGAGTCTTTTTGGCTTTTCTACTTTCTGATACTTTCATGTTGTAGGCCTTATCTCTACACTTTCGATTATCATTGCAGTACTTAGCATCTTTTTTCAGGTGGGTAATATCCTTTCCACACACCTGACAATATTTTCTTTTAACCGTGGTCGCATTCTCGACACGGTTGCCGCTAACAATACTTGCGGCAAGTGTACCCTGTTTTTTCTGCGTGTTATTGTCTGGTGGGAAATTTGAGGATTCGATAACACTTGAAAACTCGTTGATTATCTTTTGTTTAAGAAGCTCTTTAATGTCGTATTTGGCATGCTTTTGGATGAGTTTTTCAAAGTTTATCTTGTTTTGATTTCTGGCTTTCCTAGCCATTTTTTGCTCTCTCCACCACTTAGGGTTTCGCCAGTTTAAAAACTTTTTCTTTTGGTAATTAGGTAGTTTATTGGTGTTTAGCAGGGCTTTCCAATCAAAATAAATGCTTTCATCAACCGATTTTAATAGTTTCTTTTCAAATAATTGGATTAGATTGCTTTTTTCGGTCAGGTCGTGAAGAGTTTCAATACCGAAGCGTTTTAAGAGTCTCATTCTCCTAAATCGTAATTCATACCTAATTATCTTAACCGTGTTATCTAGCTTAGCTTGTTGGATTTTATCGTAGCTTTTAATTGCGGTATCCTCTGTAGTGAATTGTTTTCCTATTAGGATATTTCCGTCATCGCTCATGCATTTTTCAATCTCTCCTGTTCTGTAAATGATTGAATTATAAAAGCTTTTAGCGGTTAGGTGTTTTTCTGGAATGGTAAGGTTTAAGCCAAATTCAAAACTTTTTAGAATGGCTTTATCTGGTATAACCCCGAAGTCTTCTAAATCTTCCACGGCTTCAATAAAATTTGAGAATGAAAAACGGTTACTATTATCGCCGCCAGCATTAAAGAATCTATGAATTGAACCTTTAATAAAACATTGACCTGAAAGCGTGTGGACAAAATCTAAACCTTTGTATTGCGCTATCTCGCTACTAGTCTGAATAACATTACCATGCTTGTCTCTTTCATCAGATATTTTGAACTCAAATTTCAAACGAGAGTCAGAGAACCAAGTTTGAAAATTGAAGCCTTTTAGATGTATGTTAATGTAGTCGATCAACGGTGAGAGGATGTAAGTTTTTTAAGAGGAAAAAGTGCGGCATGCGTACCCTATATATCTGCGTTTTCACTTGCTTAATTCGGGAAAAATAAAACAATTCCGCACCTGTGGAAAAGTGCGGCAAACGTACCCTATTTTACTGCGTTATTCTTCTTGAACAACTTGCATTTGTTGGCGTTTAGTCGATTTACAACAAAGCCAGATAGCAACACAGATAACCAGCGTAAAAAATTGGTGATAAGCTCCTTTACAAATACCGATAAAGGCAAGAAAAGCAAACAATAAAAAGATTGCTCTAAAAGCTCTGATAGTAGATTTTTCCATAATTATTTGAATCGATTTTTTGGAGGGAATAATATCTTTTTCTCAACAACCCATATTTCAAACCTTCTTATAAAAAGCTCTTTTTCGGTCATTGGCTTGGGTGCAATCTGTTTAGTAGATGTATTTGCATTCAACCGAGCAATAAGGAGTTCAATATCCTTATCGGTTAAATCCATGCGCTCAATTACGCCAAATACTATATCAACAGCTTGCGACATAAATTACTTATTAGTGTAAGCAAATAAATAACCGCTCATAAATAAACAGGCGATTGCAATTAAACTGTATCCTAGAACGATACTTAAAACAAAAGCGACTTTAGCCACCACATAACTAATTTTTATAACTGGCTTGTTCATTAGGCTATTCTTTTAATTTTTATAAACATTCCGTCAGCGGTTACCTTAATAATTTTTTCCGTTTCTTTTTTTATTCTAGTGCATCTAGTTCGCATGGAATTGAACTCCTTAACTTCTTTCATTTCGTGTTTTATTTCATCTCCTACCTCTAAGCTCTTTAAACTCAGCACCCAGTCGGTTACTTTAATTAATTTGTTTTCCATAATCATAATGTGTAATTTCGTTTGTAATCGCACAACAAAACTAATGCGAATTTTCCTCAAAAAGAAACATCCTAGGAAAATTTTCATTGAAATATTTCCTAAATGAGTGTAATTGATAGATTATCAGACTATTTAAAACATAGTAAAAAATCAATAAATAAATTCGAAGCTGAATTGGGGTTTTCGAATGGTGTTATTTCTAAAGCAATAAGAGGGGGCAAGACTATTGGATCAGATAAATTGGAGCGAATTTTCCTTACATTCCCTGAATTAAGTCCTTCTTGGCTCCTTACAGGACAGGGGGAAATGCTTATTACCGATGTGCCTAGATCACTTGATCATACTTCCAATGAAGATTTAAGCATACCATTATACAATGCCGAAGCATCGGCTGGTGTTGGTTCTTTGCAATTAAGCAATGAATATATCATAGATAATTTGCAAGTTCCTTTTGCTCGACAAGATGATATAGCACTTACAATTGTTGGAGATTCAATGACGCCAGCAATGCAAAGTGGCGACCTTGCCGTAGTTCGTAACATGCCAAATTGGAGAGAATATTTAGATTACGGGAATATTTTTATTGTTGTAACCGATAACGAAGTGTATTGTAAAACTGTTTCAAAAAGTACCGAAAAAGATATTTTCACACTTAAAAGTTACAATACAAACTATGGAGATTTTGAGATCCCTAAGAAGTATATTTCAGAAATATATAAGGTGATTGGGATAATATCACAAAGGAGTTATTAGTAGACTATTAACTATTTCTTAGCAACATAACAACCATATGGTTAACACGGTACAATTAGCCATAAGTTAAATCTAAATTTCTGCAAAAAGTAGAAATAATTTCATATGATTCTTTAATAAATGAAAAACTGGAAACTAGAAGACAATGTAAACGATTGGGTCAAATCTGAATTTGCAAGGATAAAACAAAATAAATACACTGTTGAATCTGCGATGTCAGATTATTTAAAAAATGCAATTCAAGAAGGTGTAAAACTAAAAAGAATTGAGCTTAAAGAAGCTGGCGAAAAAGAAAAAGGTAAATCTTGGAAACCTGACTTTGAGTTAGAAACTTTCGATATTCCAGTTATAATAGAAAATAAATTAGGTGTTAAAAAACTTTCGGCAACTAAAGATAGTAAAATCAAAACAGATATTAAATCTGTTCAAAACTATGCTGTTAATGGGGCATTACATTATGCGCAATGTGCTATAAAAAGCAAAAAGTACCAAGAAGTTATTGCTATTGGCGTGGCAGGCGACAATGCAGAGAATACTGAAATTGTAGTTTATTATGTGTTTGGAGCCAGTCAGAATACTTATAAATTAGCAACAGATTATAAAACATTAGATTTCTTAGAATCAAAAAAGTCTTTTAAAGAGTTTTATAAAGCAATAACCCTTACCGAAGAGGAGAAGCACAAAATACTTATTTCCTCGCAAGCTACTTTGCAAAAGTATGCTAAAGAGCTTAATAAATTAATGCACAATCATTCTATTACTGCTCCTCAAAGAGTATTGTATGTGTCTGGTA
>JADGFH010001167.1 GCA_016743925.1 Labilibaculum sp. | reverse complement strand
AAGTAATCTCGTATCAGGAATTACTGTTACTAATGAACCTAAACGCCAAAAATGTGGTGCTCCAGATTATATTATTCAAAAGAAAGAAGTTCCTCTTGGGTATATTGAAGCAAAAGATATTGGGTTAAATTTAGATAAAGTTGAAAAATCAGATCAGATGAAAAGATATCTCGGTAGTTTGGACAATCTGATCCTTACAGATTATCTGGAATTTAGATTCTATAAGTACGGAAATAAAACTCACACGCTTAAACTTGGAAATATTGAAAATGGGAAAGTGAAAATTTATTCTGAAGCCTTTTCGATGTATGTAACATATATAAAGGATTTTTGTTCATTTACAGGGCAGACAATAAAATCTGCAGAAAGATTAGCAAAAATGATGGCTCAAAAAGCCAGAATGATGGAAGAAGTTTTATACAATGCCGTTAAAAATGATGATAAAGAAAATTCTTTGAAAGACCAACTTGAAGCTTTTCGTCATATTCTGATTCACGATCTTGATGAGAAGACTTTTGCTGATATATATGCACAAACCATTGCTTATGGACTTTTTGCTGCTCGTTTGCATGATGAAACAATAGAGAATTTCTCGAGACAAGAGGCGAGGGAATTAATCCCTCGTTCAAATCCTTTTTTAAGAAATTTATTTGATTATATCTCAGGAGCACAACTTGATGAAAGAGTTGTATGGATTGTTGATGATTTGTGTGAAATTTTCAGAGCGACCGATTTACAATCAATTTTGATAGATTTTGGTAAATCAACTGGACAAAATGATCCATTCATTCATTTTTATGAAACTTTTTTGGGAGAATATGATCCAAAGTTAAGAAAATCGCGTGGTGTTTATTATACTCCGGAACCAGTTGTAAAATTTATTGTAAGAGCAGTAGATGATATTCTTAAATCAGAATTTGAAATATTTCGTGGTTTAGCAGATACATCTAAAGTTAAGATAAAACGAAAGATTGATGGCACTGCAACTAAAAAGGGCAAAGATGTTTATGAAGATACAGAAGTGCATAAAGTTCAAATCCTTGATCCTGCAACAGGTACAGGAACATTTTTGGCACAGACAGTAAAAAAGATATTCTCAAATTTCAAAGGCCAAGAAGGTCTATGGTCTAGTTATGTTGAAAAAGATCTTATTCCAAGAATTAATGGCTTTGAGATTCTTATGGCTTCCTATACGATGTGCCATTTGAAGTTGGAAATTCTGTTAAAAGAAACAGGGTACAATCCTAAAGCTGAATCAAACCAACCCCGTTTAAAAGTTTTTCTCACCAATAGTTTAGAAGAAGTTCATCCTGACACAGGGACTTTATTTGCAAGTTGGTTATCAAGAGAATCTAAGGAAGCAAATATAGTTAAGCGTGATACACCTGTTATGTGTGTAATAGGTAATCCTCCATATGCGAACTTCGGGCAAATGAATCAAGGTGAGTGGATTCGAAAACTCATTGGAGATTATAAGAAAGATCTTAATGAAAGGAAAATTAATTTGGATGATGATTACATAAAATTCATTAGATATGGGCAAC
>JADGFH010001166.1 GCA_016743925.1 Labilibaculum sp. | reverse complement strand
GTGCAAGAACAGATAACAATAACTTGGTTTTCACAAACCTTGAAACTGCTGTTGCAAAAGATGCTTCTTTAAAAGCTACTGCAAAATCTGATATGGAATTTGCTAAGGTTTTCGAAGATGCTAAATTCAAAGCTATCGTTGAATAATTCGTTATTCATTAAAATATTAAAAAGCGATCCATTATTGGGTCGCTTTTTTTATTCTAGTAAGTGAAATATTCATTAGAATTTTTATCTTAGTCAATTCCCTTTTATTGAGGTGATAATTAAAATGATTGTAGAATGGTAATTGAAATCCCATATAAATTAGTGAACAATTTTCAGGGCTATGTATTCTTTTCGCAGATACATGAGCAAACAAAAAATTGTTTCGAAGATCGTATTGTTTTCGATTTTTCTAACACTAAAGTGATTGAATCGAACCTTTTTGCCATTTTAGCCGGTCTGATTGCAGGCTTAGAGCGAAGAAAAAATAAAATTCGTTTGCAGAATATCCAATCACCTATTCAAAATTTATTTAATACCAAAAAATTGGTAAATGGGGCAGCTCGCAAATACCTGTGGAAGAGTTTCGTAAAATGCCAACAATTTGCTACAGTAGACGAAGAAGCTTTGTCTGATTACCTCGATTCAAGAATCTTTCCAGAACGTCCTGAAATTAGCTTAAATGAGCAATTAAAGATGGCTGTACAATTGTGTATCGTAGAGATATTTCGGAATGCCTTTGCACATAGCAATTGCAAAGAAGTATTTATCGCTCATTATTACTCGGTGTACAACAAGAAGCTTTGTGTTAGCATCGTTGATTTAGGTAGACCCTTTAATATGTTGGTTAATAAAACTCTTAAAAAGAGTTTAAATGGAGTGGGTGGTATCGAATGGGCAGTTGAGCAAGGACACACAACTCAAAAGAATACCCGAAAAGGAATTGGGCTGTATACTATTAGACAGTTTATAAAACAAAACGAAGGTCGAATTCAGATTATGTCGGGAGATGGTGTTTGGAAACAAGTAAAACACCGTACATTCTCAAAAATTTATGAGAGTGAATTTCCAGGTTCTGTTGTCACGTTAGAATTTAATTTATAAGATAATATTCTATTTGTTGACGTAATTTAATTTTGAAAAAAGATCCCAAAGAACAATTCCACAACTTACTGAGATATTAAAGGAATGCTTCGTTCCAAACTGAGGAATTTCAATACAGCCATCTGAAAGACTAACGATTTTTTGTTGAACACCTTTAACTTCATTCCCAAAAACCAAGGCATATTTCTTCTCTGTATCCATTTTAAAGGATTCTAAAGAGGTACTGTTTTCAGCTTGTTCTACAGCGTAAACAACAAAACTATTACTCTGTAGTTTAGCTACAGCATCTTCTGTTTTTTCAAAATATTCCCAAGCAACAGAATCTTCCGCTCCTAATGCCGTTTTGTGCAATTCTCGGTGAGGTGGAGTAGCAGTAATACCACATAAGTAAACAGCTTCAATCAATAGAGCATCCGAAGTACGAAATACCGATCCAATATTGTTCAGACTTCTAAC
>JADGFH010000465.1 GCA_016743925.1 Labilibaculum sp. | reverse complement strand
CTCTTATATTTTAGACTGTCCCCATACAGATTTCCTAATCGATTAATAATCGCTTCTGTTAAACCATCGGCAATGTACTCTCGATTTTTGAGCGAAGAATAATAATCAAATGGCAAAACCGCCAACCGGACAGACTGGTTTGAGTTTTGGTTTGAGTTGTGCTTTGAAACAGTGCTTAAATCTGAAAAGCCGAGCATAGGACTCAATTGATACCAGAGTGGTGTGGCAATAACTAGCACCAATAAAACGGCGATCATCCCGTTTAATTTTATGCTGCGGCTATTCAAGGGTGTTACTTTGACTGGCGCTATCAGTTGATATCCTTTCCTGGGCAAAGTTTTAATATAAGCAGGTGTTTTGAAATCATCACCTAAGGCTTTGCGCAAGCTACTCATCGCAACATTAAGTACATCATCAGCAACCACCTGGTTTTTCCACAGTTGGTCGAGCAGCTCATCCCGAGAAACCACACGTTCGCGATTATTCACAAGGTAAATCAATAATTGCATCACCTTTAAATCAAGGTCTTTGTGCTGGTGCTTGTTTTGAATGCTTAAGCCATCAAGCTTAACCAGCCAATCTCCCACCAAAAACGCATTTTCTTTCGACATTACAATAGGTTACCAAGCACACAATACTTCTCACTTTAGCAAAAACAGAGCGACACTGCACTAAACTTATCCCTGATTAGATGTTTCAGACTCTGTTTTATTACTGATTGGTCAATAAGCAATTTTGAGCATACCTTTGCGGTCAGGTAGATTCAACCGGTCACTGCAAATGAAAACATCAGTGATACCTCCATGTCAGCGGATTTTGTAGTCAAACGTGGTTCACCTGGTTGGGTATTGGGGTAATTGCTAAACGACCTGCTAATGGAGGGCATAATTTAAACAGGTTTAGCATATCACAATGTGACAGGGGAGCTTATTGGTGAAAAGCTGCCGCCCAATGAAGTGGCCAGATTGACTGTTTAATATTTACTGCGAAAAAAGTTACTCCACAAATGTATCAGACAGACGTACCATTCACTTAACGGCTGCATTTGCAGAGAGGCGTATTTATCGCCGAATCTGCAACATGCAATGGTTAAGAAAATTAATTTGCTACTCTACTAAATTCTCATAGCCAATTTCCTCAATATAGTCTTCAATGATATCACAGACTTTTTCAGCATCAGAAGTGCAAACAACTTGATTTAAAACTACAACATTATTGCTCGAATCCTGCTTAACATGGCTACACATTTCGTTTAAAAAGCTCAAAAGTTTTTTTGCTTCATCTTCATTATCTATAGATAGCTTATCCAATACAGAAATAACATTGTCATCCCCAAGCTTTTTGGCATAATAAGACATAAAGTCTAAAATTGGCTTGTGTATATTCTTCATCCTATAATCCTCACGCGACCTATAGATTCAAGTTTTAAAGCTACTATTTCAAGTTTTTTTATAAGTTCTGGTAATTTCATTCTTCTCGTAACAGTTAGGCTTGCATGTCCAGGCCTGTCATGAATAATTCTTAGTCCTTCTACGATTAACAAGGACTCATCTATTACAAATATGTCAACTTCAGCTTGAAACCTAGCTTTTGACTTAATCAATTTTTTAAATTTTTTCATGTTTGTGGCAAAAGACAAGCCACTATTGGTATCAGCTTCGACCCATTCCATATCAGTCGAGAAACTGAAATCAACTTCGCGTACTGTATTATCAGTTAAAGTCGCATGGTGACTAGCGTCAACAACCCTTACCAACTTTCGCAACTCAACTATTTGCTTTCTTACATCATCAACTTGTATTAGTTCCACTCATATCTCCTTGTTTAATAAATCAATTCTATTTCTTAACGCCGCAATAAGCGGACTAAAATTGTTGGTTATAATGTGGAGCGAAGCGGAACCTAACCAACTGTTTTAGTTCCGTTTAATTGCCTTGTTAGCATTCTCGTCGCTATTTACTTAACAATTTCGAGAATAGTTCTTTGAAGTTATCGTTATTGCTGTGGATTGCGGTTTTTAGCATTGCAGTACCGCTTCCATCGCCAATTTCACTATTTATAAGGTTTATAATTTCTAGTCGAATTATGTTTAATTGTGGGCCGATATCTTCAGTCACAAACCATTTTAAAAGCATATCTTTATTACCTGCAACTAATGTTGATTGTTGCCTAACTTTCATCATTAAACACGTAATTTGAAAGTTTTTTGCCTCTAGTTCTTTGGATATTTGATCATTTATAACTACATGTAATTTGTCCAAAGAAGCAACCATATTTTTTGTAGCTGTCATTAATTCTTTATGAAACTCTTCTTCGCTAGTAGCTGGATCGATTATATTTATTATTGCAGACCGATATTCGCTCATGCATTTTATATATTCTAAAGATGTATCCTTTTTTCGGGTTAGGTTTAAGTCATCTATATGTTTCATTCGATTGAAGATCACACCTAGTAAACCGCCAACCATTGCTAGAAATGCAATCCCGGAAACAGGCAAGTTGGTATCTACAACTTGAGATGAAATATACCCTGCTGTAAACACTAGTAACAATATAAACAATATTTCCTTTGAAGACATATTCCCCCCTTATGTAACGACACACAATCGATATTCGCATGAATGCTAACGCCGCAAACACCGGTGGCAAAACCAGAGCGCAGCGGAGGTTTTGACATCCGCGTGATTTGCCTTGTTAGCAGTCTTTTAATGTTTGCTTCCAGTTTTCAATAGACACCTGTGCAGACTCTCTAGTTATAGCAATGAAATCGCTTAGTATATTAAAGTTTGTATTTGTATCAGAATCACTCTTGCAGTGTTTATTAATTGCGTCAGTCAAATTATTATATTGAATATCATGCAGTGAATATAAATTCTGCCTTCGATGCCAATTACTTTTTTGGTAGTTATTTTTTGCTATAGAAGAATAAAAATATTTAGAATATGTTTCGTTAAAGTCATTATTTAATTTATGTTGAAATATTGATGGATCAACAGGTCTACGCTCACTCAAAAGAATCTCATAAATTCCAGCGACATAACGAGGTAAATCTATCTCTTTGTAAGCAATTTCAGGTGTAGTATAAAGCATCCTGTCAACTTGTACAATTTGTTCATCACCTATCATCACATCTAAATAGTAAGCAGCATGAGCTATGCTATTACTCTTTAAAAGAGCAGCTATTTCAGGCTTGATCATTGGTTTTTTATTGGCATTCATAGCCTGTAATATTACATCTTTCTGCGTAATATTTTGAAAACCTTTTTCCAACCCTACTGAATCTGCTTGCGACTTACCATCAAAATAAAAGCCATAGTCTTCACCGTACATCTTTACAATATACCTAATAGCATAATAATCTTTATCTTGTAAAAATACAGACTTACGACAAACCTCATTAAGATGAAATACATCTCTATTTGTCTCATCAAAAAAAACCAATAGCGACTCAAATACTGAATCGATATCTATTTCCGAGAAACTCATATACTTGGTGTGTTTATATACCCCTTTTCCTGCTAAGCATACAAAGTCAGAATCAAACAACGCCTGATTATCAGGGCGATTTTGATTCAAATCAGTCTTTGAAATAGCTCTTGAATTAACAATTTTAGCTACATCTAACCACGGCAAACCTTGGGGATGCTTACTAAGAACGCAAGCTGCCGCTTCATTTTTATTCAGATATTTTGGATATACCTTTTCATCTCTAATTGCTATTTTTGTTAGCTCTGACAAATAATCCAATACATTATCTGCATTGCTATCACCCACAGAATAGTTATCTTGAATATACTCCTTAGCTTGATAAATGCTGCATGGTTCACCATGCTCTGCAAAAAAAAGATTGAGCATATCCGTCTGTATATCTGGCCTAACAATATTGCTAATATTTTTATTACCGCAAATATGGCCTAGAAACCTATAAAAATTTTTTTTTATCAAAGCAATCCGATAGATCTTTCATGGCTTGTGGTAGTTTTAAATTGATATTATCCTGTAGGTTAAGCCAAATATTTTCTTGTGTTAATCTCATATGCCTAAACAATTCACTGTTTATCTTCGCTTCTTTTTGTCGAATCCTCTCTCTTGTAACACCGTGTTTTTCACCAATTTCTTCAAGAGTTAATTCTAATTCAACAAAACCCCATCGATATTGAAATATTTCCTGCTCATCTTCATCAATGCTATCTAAGAAACTGTCTATATCCTCAAGAAATATAGTACCCACTTGTTCAACAGAAAATCTTCTGAACTTAGTTGATAAGATTAACTCGCTCTCCATATTTTTATAGTCAACAGTACCTTTAGAAATTTTTCCTATCTCAACCTGAAGCCTTTCTTTTAAGCCAAAGATTGTATTAATAAATTTCTTACCAATTCCTTCGGCTCTTTCAAACTCTAAAGAGTTGAAGTTTATGACCTCTAAAATATCTTCTGACTCCTTCAATCTATAAAGCTTTTCAAGGTTTTTCTTCTCAATATCACTTAATGCAGAGAAGTTTATAGTCATCCCATCGAAGTCCACCTCATGCTCGGGTACATCTTCAACTAAAGGATTTAAAGTCTGTATATTATGTTTTTTATCATATAGAGTCTTAAGCTCTACCCAAAGATCAACATACTTTTTTCCAATACCTGGAAGTCCTGATAAAGCACTACGAGTCAAATTAATAATGTCGGATAGTTTATTCTCAGTTATTACACCAAAATTCTTGCTATCATTACCATTTCTAATTCTTAAAATAAGCTTGTCGAATTTGTTATTAAAATACACATCATCTAATGAGGTATCAGGACTAGGAAGGTTAATAGATGATCGCTCTTCTGCTTCTTTAATTATTTCTTGCTCTCCATCTAAATTAGTGTTGCTTTTAACAATACAAATTTGATTCAAGATATTTTTAAAAATAATTTCGTTTCTGAGCCATAAATATTGTTCTGAATCTAATTCATCAGTTAAGTCGAAAAGACTAATATATTTCTTATTTGGGTCGCAGAACCCCTTTTCTAGAAGAATGTTTTTTAGCTCATTAAGAAGAGTCTGGAAATCATTAGTGCCTGAACCATTAAGAGCAGATTTATCATTCATCATCTAAGCCTTTCAAAGATTTTAAAAACAAAGATGTAGACGGAAATTCTTTTTTAATTTCAATAAGCTCTAAATTTGATAATTTTTTAATGTCTCCACGGCTAGATACCATTCCCTTATATTTCCTCACTAAACC
>JADGFH010000464.1 GCA_016743925.1 Labilibaculum sp. | reverse complement strand
GCCATATTGTGAAGATATAATCTTTAATAATAACGCTGACACAGAGTTATGAACAGTGTCAAATAAAATGAATAATTGGCGTACCGTTTTAACTACAATGCTTCCGCAGGATGCTCACATGGCAAAGGCTTATCTTGAATCATTAGGTGTAGAGGTTGTGATAAAGGATGAGTTAACTGCTCAAGTTGATAATTTCTGTTCTAATGCAATTGGAGGAGTAAAATTATTGGTACATGAATCTAATTTTGAAAATAGTGTTCAGTTATTGCAAGATGGAGGATATATTTGTGAAGCTGACTTGCAGGTTGGAAGAGATATAGAGAGTATTAAAATTAGTCCAAATACGAATAAAGAAATTTGCCCATTTTGCAAATCGGATAACATTGGGCGAGTTCGTGATCCAAATTATCTCATTCTAATAACTTATTTTCTATTAGGGGTTCTTTTTCCAATGTTTCGAAAAAGCTATAGGTGTTTCGAATGTGATAAAGAATGGAAATATATTCGATAAGAATAGTTTTAGTATTCTGATTTAAAATAATCCTGTTAGTTTTGCAGTTCAATTGAAAGAGGCATAATTACTATGGAATTAAAAAGACTTAATAAAGCAATTGCGGAAACTGGTTACTGTTCTAGAAGAGAAGCAGACAAGTTGATCGAAAGTGGAAGAGTAAAAGTAAATGGTACAACTGCTGGCTTGGGTGTTAAAGTTTCAAGTGATGATGTTATTAAGGTAAAAGGAAAGACCATTACCAAGCGGGTTGGGAATATTTACCTAGCCTTTAATAAGCCAATAGGAATTACCTGTACAACCGATACTCATATTGAAGGGAATATTATTTCTTATCTTAATTATCCTGAACGAATTTTTCCAATTGGACGATTGGATAAGCCTAGTGAAGGTCTTATTTTTCTTACCAATGATGGAGATATCGTGAATAAAATTCTTCGTTCACGTAACAATCACGAAAAAGAATACGTTGTTCGTGTAAATAAAAGGATTACAGCAGATTTTATTCGTAAAATGTCAAATGGTATTCCAATTTTAGATACGGTTACAAAGAAATGTAAAGTTTGGAAAATTAGCGATTTTACATTTAAGATAGTTCTTACTCAGGGGCTTAATAGACAGATTCGTAGAATGTGTGAATATTTGGAATACGATGTAAGAACATTGAAACGCTTAAGAATTATGAATATTTCCTTAGGTGATCTAAAAGTTGGCAGCTACCGCTCTTTTTCTAAAAACGAATTGCAAGAACTACTTAATTTATGTGAAGGTTCTACTAAAACTTTCGATGAGTTGTAGGTTGAACTTTGTCCTATTAAACAATATTTAATATTACGTCTATCTGGTTAAGATTTATTGGTTTAGGTCTGTATTGTTATGCCTGTATTTCAATTGCTGTTTTATATATCATTTTTATCTGGTTTAATTTTTAATAAGGAATAAGCAGAAATGAAACTCCCTCATTTCTTGCTTATTAGGTCTAGGCACCATCAATTTCTGAGCTTGAATTAAGAATAATTAAACTTTAATCACTAAATTTACGTAGTTAAAGTATATAAAAGTAGTTTTCGTCAAAAAATGATGGATTGATGTGATGATGAATTTGACACCTTTTAATGGGAGAATACATGAGAATACTTTTACGTTTTATATTGAATCTTGTTTTAATAAGCTTAGTTTGTTATTCTGGGACAGCACAAATACTGCGACCAGTAAATGATACTACTATCTGTTTGGGAGAATCTGTGATATTAGAGGCGCAAACAGGATCTTATATGTATAATTGGAGTACAGGTCAACTATCTTCGACCATAAGTGTAACTCCCGCAATTACTACAACTTATAATCTTCGCGTTTTTATACCTGATACAGGTACCGAATTAATTACCAATGGTGATTTTGATTTTGGGAATACGGGTTTTTATAGTGAATATGTTTATTGTCCAGATCCAGTTCTTTCGTCCTCAAATCATTCTCACAATGAATCTTTGTGGATGGAAGGTAGATTTGCTGTGGATGATGATCCAAATGCATATCATGCTAATTTTTCTCCTTGTAATGGTCACTCAGGGAATAGTCCTGATAAAATGTTGATCGTAAATGGAGCTCCTGATGAAAATGTTGTTGTTTGGAGCCAAACGATCACAGTGACTCCGAATCAATATTATGCCTTTTCGACTTGGGCATCTAATGTTCATCCAACAAATCCAGCTAGACTGGAATTTATGATTGATGGAATGTTAATGGGAGATTATATTGAACCGAGTGCTGGATTGACTTGTAATTGGGAAGAGTTCTATTCGTTATGGTTTTCTGGTACAAAAACGACAATTGAAATTTCTATTGTAAATAAAAATTTAATTAGAAGTGGTAATGATTATGCCTTAGATGGGATTTCTTTTAATCCATTAATAGAGGTGCCAGATAGTAGAACAGTTACGGTAATTGATCCAGCAACAAGTGATGCTGGGCCAAATCAAACCATTTGTGGAAATGAAACAGCTAATTTGAATGCTACTGTTTCAAACTCAACAGGATTTGCTTGGTCCACCGCTGGCGATGGATCCTTTTCAGATATAACAAGTTTAACATCTACATATACACCAGGGAATAATGATATAGCAAATGGCAGTGTTATTTTAACTGCTACGGCAAATTCAAATTCTCCATGTGGAGCAGTTTCTGATAATTTAACACTTACTTTAAATCCAATTCCAGTAATAGGATTTGGAGATAATCAAGCATCGTGTGGTGGAGGTAATCTTACTTTGGATGCAGGGAATCCAGGATCAAGCTATGCTTGGAGTACGGGTGAAACATCTCAAACGATAGAAGTTTCATCAGGTGGAACTTATTTTGTTGAGGTTACGAATAGCTTTAACTGTGTTGAAAATGATACCGTTGATGTTGGATTTTATGCAAATTTAACAATTAACCTTGGCCCGGATCGTACCGTTTGTTCGGGTGAACCTATTGTTTTGAATGCTGGAATTTCAGGAGCAACTTACTTATGGAGTACAGGGGAAACAACACAGGAAATAATTGTTTATAATGATGGTAACTATTCTGTTACAGTAACTAACTCATATGGTTGTAACGCTACAGATGATGTGAATGTTACTTTGGTTCCTCCTCCAACAGTAGATCTTGGACCAGATCAAATATTAAATTCTGGAGATGTTATTACTTTGGATGCAGGTAATCATTTCTTATATATATGGGATGATGGTTCTCGAGAAAGATATTTAAATGTTGATAAGCCAGGATTATATGCTGTTCGTGTTCATGATATGAATGGTTGTTCGGCTATGGATATGGTTAACATTACAAGTGCATCAGGGAATATTCCGGATGTTACTTTAAACGATACGATTATTTGTAGAGACGAGTCAGTCGAGCTTTATGCTGGGAATGATTTCTTATTTAACTGGGATGTTGATGGTTTGTCTTCTAGAGTTGTGGTTAGCCCTGATAGTACAACAACATATAATTTGCGCCTTTTCTACGTAGATGAAACATTGGAGTTAGTGAATAATGGAGATTTTACATTGGGTAATATCGGTTTTCAAAGTGATTATTATTATTGTTCTAATCCTTGGTGGTGGTCATGTCGATCACGTTCAAGCAAATATACCATTAGCAGTAATACAGAATCATTTGGAGGTGATAAAGCAGATTGTAATGGAGTTACTGGAAATTCTCTAGATAATGTTATGGTTGTTGAAGGTGGTAATGTAAATAATACTGTTTGGGAACAGGATATCAATGTTGATCCGGATAGTTATTATGTGTTTGCCTTAAATATTACCAATCTTAAAGATGATAGTTCTGATAATTTTGATTTGATAATTGATGGAGTTGTTGTGAAAAGTTTTTCAACAAATTCATCATGTAATTGGGATAAATACCAGACATTAATACACAATAATTTACCAACTCAAGTAAGTGTTCAAATTAGAAATACAAGTACGGTTGGATCTAATAATGCTTTTGCATTAGATGGAATCAGTATGTTTAAATTATCTGAAATTCCTTTGGATGTAACAGTAGAAGTAATTCAACATCCTACGGCTGATGCAGGGATAGATCTTTCTATTTGTGAAGCAGGAACAGCCAGTTTAAATGGTATTGTAAGTAATGAATCTTCGTTTTCTTGGAGAACTTTAGGAGATGGTGTTTTTGATAATTCAAATATTTTAGCTCCTGTTTATACTCCGGGATCGAATGATATTACAAATGGTTTTGTTGATATTGAATTAACTGTACAACCAATTGTTCCTTGTGTTGATCCTGCTTTGGATACTATGCGAGTTGATATTAACAGTGACCTGAATATAAATTTAGGTACTGATCAGGAAATCTGTCAGGGAAATACGATCGCTCTTGATGCGGGATATCCCGGAGCCACTTATTTGTGGAGTACAGGTGCAACTACTCAAACAATTACAGTTTCAATTTCAGGGAATTATTCTGTTACGGTTACGGATATAAATGGCTGCTCGGGTAGTGATTCAATGAATTTAACTGTACACCCAAACCCTATCGTAGATTTAGGAGTTGATCAGAATGAATGTTTTGGAAATTCAATAATGTTTGATGCTGGACATCCTGGTTCAATATATTTATGGTCTACAGGTGAAACTTTACAAGCAATTTTGGTTTCTGTTTCAGGCAATTATTCTGTAACAATGACAGATGCTAATGGATGTTCGGCAACAGATGATGTGAATGCAACAATCCATGCCAATCCAACAGTAGCTTTGGGAGCCGATCAGGAAACTTGTGCAGGCAACAGCATCTCCTTTGATGCAGGCAATGCAGGCTCTACCTACTTGTGGAGCACAGGAGAAACAACACAAACAATTACCGTATCGATAAGTGGAAACTATTCAGTAACTATTACTGATAGCAATGGCTGTAGTGCAACAGATGATGTGAATGCAACAATCCATGCGAATCCAACAGTAGCTTTGGGAGCCGATCAGGAAACATGTGCAGGTGGTACAATTACTTTTGACGCTGGAAATGCAGGTGCCACTTACTTGTGGAACACAGGAGCAACAACACAAACAATCAGCGTATCGGCAAGTGGAAACTATTCAGTAACTATTACTGATAGCAATGGCTGTAGCGCAACAGATGATGTGAATGCAATAATTCATGCCAATCCAACAGTAGCTTTGGGAGCAGATCAGGAAACATGTGCAGGCAACAGCAT
>JADGFH010001165.1 GCA_016743925.1 Labilibaculum sp. | reverse complement strand
CTTTTGACTTTCTAAATCCAAAAGGAAAATTATCTTGAACAAAGCTCATTACCGCTGTGAATTCATCAACCATATCTTGATGTGGATTGTTTTGTAGCTCTGAATTTTGTTCAAGATACGAGTCTAGGAAATCCCGAACTGAATGATCAAATGTTTCATAATTTTCTAGATATGCAAAGAATCTCAATACGAACTCCATTGCCTCACCACGTTTTGCTTTAGTAAGACCTAAAGGCGCAGCTTCTGTAAAGGCACGAATATCAGCACATACTTCTAAGACTTGCTTATACAAAGGAGAATTACCATGTTTCGATCCTTTCCTTTTTTCCATATCTTTAAGCTCATCACTCCCTGTATTAATACGCCCCCAAAGATCTCGTCTAGTAGATTCTGTGCAGTCACTCAATTCAATTATTCTAATTGAAATTCGTTTAAATCTCCGTTGTCGAGAACTAGGAAGATCGCTAAACATAAATCCATTTATTTCAGGAACTAATTTTAATCCTTTTAATCTTAGTTCATTTTTTACGAATGCATGTAGTGTTCTTATTCTTTGAGAACCATCGACAATTTCAATTCTTCCATCATGATCGGGATCGTCAGATTTGACATCAGCGATAAATATATAAGGTATAGGAAGGCCAATCATTAAAGATTCGATTAATCTGCTTTGATTTTCAATTAGCCAAACAAAGTCACGCTGATAATCTGGAACAAATAATTCATTTTCATCGGTATCCTTTCCCTCATGGTATTTGTCAACGACCATCTCTACGGTAAATTCCTTTGTATCGTAACTTACCTCTCGTTGATGCTTTCTAATAGCACTTTCAGCCTTTTCCTTAAAAGACTCTATTTGTCCTCTAAGCTCAACTCTCCTTGCATCACTATTTGAAGATGCAAGGTCATTTGTCAGCTCTTCTATTGTTTTATCCATTAGTAACCTCACTGTATGTAAATACTACTACTTAACGAAATGATTAATTGTCAGCTTCTTTTTAATTTTGGAAATTGTATGCTCAGAAAAACCTAGCAGACTTTTTATATAGTTATAGCTTTTTCCATCACATAGAAGCCCTTCAATATCATCATGTAATTTTGGTTTATAGGACGCCACCGATATTTACCAGCATCTTTGGCTTTTTTGAAGCCCCAAGCTTGTCGCTTACGTCTATTGTCAAAGTCTTTTTAAGTAAATCTAAGACACCTATCTCGATTTTTACTGATTTTATAGTTAAATCGTGTGTGAGTCTTCGTTTTTCACTGGGGGGGATTTCAACGGAAACATGATGATTAGAAAAACAAGCTTCCGTATTTCTTTTTTTAACATTATTGCCTATTACAATAAAAATAACACTAATACGATGGTATTTATTTGATATTAAAACGAATTATTGGTAAACAATGGCAAATATCACACTAGAAAAACAAGAATCTTTATATGTTAGATATTTCCGCTTTAGAGGATTTAACTCAAAAGGTGAATTGTCTTTAATAGCAGGTATGTCAAAGTGTACCGAGCGAAATGATTCTTCCCATCTAAAGA
>JADGFH010001164.1 GCA_016743925.1 Labilibaculum sp. | reverse complement strand
GTGCGACTGCATAATCTTCGAATAAACTCTCTTAAACACTATATACTATTGATCATAGAGGTGTTGAATTCAATCTTTTACTTTATTTTTTTGTTCAGCTATAAAAAACATTATATTTGTTAAGCTTCTTACAATAATAAACGTAAGTACATTGCATTAAAACAGATACAATTCATAAATATTGATGTATCGATTAACATTCTTAGTGGTAAAGCTTAGATAATTGTTTTTTTTGATCAATTAACATATCCTTAAAGCAAGGAGAATTGCTTTTTTATTCAATGCCATAAGTACAAAGCTTAAAAAATGGCTTTTTTAGTGAATGCACAAACTGCAAAGCTTGAAAAAATGCTTTTTTAACGCATGCACAAACTGCAAAGCAAAAAAATGACTTTTTGAAATAACAAAATTTGTAAACTAAAAATAGAATTTGAAAAATTAATAAACACGAACCCTTAAAAATTCCGACCCAATGGCATTGATTAAAAAAATTTCAACCAGTAGCCGCAATGGCGACACAAGTGCATTATTTACACTTATGCTAACAACATTTGCAAAGAGTAATTGGAGCGAAGACCTATATTTGACGCCTGTACTGATCAGCACAAAAACGAGGAGCACCACACTAAGTTTAGCAATTAAACGTCTGAAAGCCTATTCTCAGATGGCAGAAAAAGACGAGGTGCGCGACACTCAAGTTAGAAATTTGTTTAAGTTGGTTGAGGGCTATACGCATATTCCTATTGCTAAGATTAAAGAAGCAGCTTTGCTTGTATACAGCATAATGGTGCAGTATGGCATGGGCATTATAAACGAGGATTATGCCGAAGAATCATCAGATGTCGATTCCTTACTAACCGACCTTAGCCAAGCTGATATTTTAATAGCTATTGCGAAATTGCAAGGCGTGACTGAAACTATTGCAGCTTTAAATGTGGCTCAAAAAGATTTCGAAAACCTAGCCGTGCAACAGGCCGAAGACGATAGCGTGAAAAAAGATTTAGCTTCGGCTAGCAAGTTGAAGAAAGAAATTATCGCAGCGTTTAATGGCAATTTAATGGGCTATATGAACACCATGGCAATGGTAAAGCCTGAAATTTACGAGGCCACCACTAAAACGATTGCCGAGCTAGTTGATACCAATAACGAATTGGTAAAGCGCCGTCGTAAAACAGACGAGGCTGATGCCGAAGTAGTTTAAAAAGCTTGCCTAAGGGTTTTACAATAAGTGAAGTCCTTTGTTTGAGTAAACACAAGTTTAAGAATAGAACAATGCAAAGACATGAAACGAGTAAAACAACTGAGATTTACACCCACGTAAGCAAAACATTTCTTGCAAAAATAAAAAGTCCTTTAGATACAATTACAAAGGATAAAAATATAAATACCAAACACTTACACAAAACAACAGATAAGTGATATAAGACGCATAGCGTCTTATCCACTTGTTAAGTGTCATTCACTTTCTTTATTGTTAAATTTTCGCTTCGATTCCAGGCAAGAGAAAGGGAAATTAAAGCAACAGCAGAGACTGCAAAAATGAATAG
>JADGFH010000463.1 GCA_016743925.1 Labilibaculum sp. | reverse complement strand
CAATTTTAGTTGGCGCTTTTACAATTGAAATAGAATGTTATGTGGTTGATTTGAATACTAAAGGACATTCAAACAATTTATTTTCTGCTGAACAATCAGGACCAGATAGTGGTTTTGCAGTTCGTTATTATAGCGATGGTAAAATCCAAACTGTTGTAGGTAACAATAATTGGGTTGATACAGGCGATCAAGCTGGACCTGGAACTATGAAATCTGGAGAATGGATGCATGTAGCATTGACCAATACTGGTTCTCACCAAGTAATGTATGTGAATGGAGTTCAGGTTGCAATCAATGATAATACACATTTGTTGGCAGCTGACAAACCATTTGTAATTGGTAATAGTCCAGAATGGACAGATCGTGTTTGTAACACATTAGTGAGAGAATTTAGAGTTTGGAATTCTGTACTTGATGAAGCTACAATTAATGCAAATAGAACTGCTTCATTTGAAGGAACAGAATCAGGTTTGGAATGTTACTTCCCTTTTGGATCAGATTTAGGAGAGTCTTTTCAAGATGTTACTGGAAAAGTAACAGCTACAATTAAAGGTAAGGTAGAGTGGGTATCTGCACCTCCTGTAATTGTTTTAGATAAAGCTAAATTAACAGCGGCTATTGCAGAAATAACAGCATTTAAAGCTACTGTTGTTGAGGGGGATATGGATGGTGATTATCCTGCTGGAACTATTTCTTATATCGATGGTTTAATTGTTGACGCAAACGTGGCGCTAGCGAATGAAGGTCGTCAGGATAAATTGGATGAAATTGCTGTTTCATTAAAAGGTAAGATTACTCTAATAAATGAAATGTTAGTAGGAGATACTGATGGTATTTTCATTGATCGTGATAATTCTGATGCAGTTGGTTTGCGAATCACTCCAAATTATACTCCTAAAGGAGATTATACTATTGAATTTAATGTTAAAGTTAAATCACTATTTGGATATGGAACAGGAGAATTCTTTAACAATGGTGAAAATGGTGTTTGGGTTTATGGATATGAAGAGCTAACAGAAGAGAATGTGTTAGCCTCTGGTGGTCTTCGTAACTTTAGCCACGATGATAGCGACAGAGATTGGGATCAACTAAAAACAGATCCACTTGTTATGAAAGTGGGAGAATGGCAGCATGTTGCGCTTGTTCATGATAATACAGCTCGTACTACCAAAATCTTCGTTGACGGTATGTTAAAGGCAACAAGTGAAGATAGAGGATCACTTAGAAACTCCGGTTGGGGTGAAATGTGGCTAGGTAACGGCTGGGGCAAAATGGATGGATACATGAAAGATTTCCGTTTGTGGGATGTTGCTCGTGATGCAGCTGATTTAGATGCTGATATCGACGGAACTGAAGCTGGTCTTAATGTTTACTTCCCATTAGATAGAGTTAATGGTGTTAAGTTTGCTGATAAAACTGGAAATTATCAAGGTGATATGAGAGGTATCTCATGGAATGTTATTGAAGACTAATTGTCTAAAATATATAATTGGGAGCTGCTTTAGGCAGCTCCCTTCTTTAAAATAAAATATTAACTTTGTAAGAATAATATATATTCTGTAGGATTTTTGATTAGAACAATACTAATGGTTTGCTTCCACCTTAAAAGGAAGGATCGTTTTATAGCCTTTTATCAAAAGGTGTATTAATTAGAGGATAAGAATAGCTTCGAGCTACAATATATAGCAATCTTTAGAACAACCATTGAACCAAAACCAAATGCGAAACCAAACTACTTTTAAGACACTATTTTTCTTATTTTTCTTTTGCTCAGCTTTAACTTCCTGCAGTACAGAGCAAGATAAAAAGGGAAATGACTACACCCAATTTGTCGATCCATTAATTGGATCAGGAGGACACGGACATGTTTTTGTTGGTGCCAGCGTTCCGTTTGGTGCAATACAAGCCGGACCAAGTAATTTTCACAAAGGTTGGGATTGGTGTTCATCGTATCATTATTCGGATAGTATTGTAAAAGGATTTTCTCATTTGCATTTAAGTGGAACTGGTTGTACCGATTTAGGAGAGTTTTTAATTATGCCTGCAGTAGGCGATTTAATAATGAATTCTGGTTCGCAGGAGAATCCTGAAAGTGGTTATGCATCTTATTACAACCATAATACAGAAAAAGTAGAGCCAGGTTACTACAAAGTACACTTGGATAGTTACGATATTGATATTGAAATGACTACAAGTGAACGAGTAGCATTGCATAAAATTACCTATCCAAAATCAGATAATGCTAAAATTATTATTGATTTAGAAGAAGGAAATGGTGATACGGCTACAAAAACATTTGTTCATAAAGTAAATGATACCATTGTTGCTGGTTATCGCTTTTCTAAAGGATGGGCTAGCGATCAACGTGAATATTTTGCTATGGTTTTATCGAAGCCAATTCAAAATATTGTTGTTTATAATGGTGAAAAATTAATGCAAGGAAATGCTGCAGAAGGAACTTCTATTAAGGCTTGTATAGAGTTTAAAACAGATGCACTTGAAGAAGTATTTTTTAAGTTTGGAATGTCTCCTGTGAGTATGGAAAATGCTTTGTCTAATATCAAAGCTGAAATGCATTCTTGGGATTTCGAACAGATTCTTTCTGAAAATCAAGGAAAGTGGAATAAGGAACTTTCTAAAATACAGATTAAAACAGAAGATCAGGCAAAGAAAAAAGTGTTTTATACTGCCATGTATCACACCTTAATTGCTCCTAATTTATTTAACGATAGTAATGGAGAATATAGAGGTGTAGATAAAAAAGTTTATAAAGGAGCTGAATTTACAAACTATACTTTATTCTCTTTGTGGGATACTTATCGTACAGCTCATCCTTTGTATACTTTGACTCAGTCAGAACGAGTTCCGGATATGATTAATTCAATGTTGACTATTTATAAGCAACAAGGAAAATTACCAGTTTGGCATTTAAGAGGCAACGAAACCAATACAATGGTTGGTTACAGTGCGGTTCCTGTTGTTGTAGATGCTTGTTTAAAAGGATATTCAGGAATTGATTATGAGTTAGCTTATGAGGCTGTAAAGACAACTGCTATGGGCGATTTTGAACCAGGCGTTAAGGAATTGCAGAAATATGGCTTCATTCCAGGAGATTTAATGCATGAATCGGTAGCAAGTGCTATGGAATATGCAATTAGCGATTGGGCTATTTGCAAGCTAGCTGAAAAATTGGGAAAGGCTGATGATGCAAAATATTTTGCAGAGAGAGCTAAGGCATATGCTAAATATTTCGATCCAAAAGATCGATTTATGAAGGGTAAAATGGTGGATGGTTCATGGAGAACACCTTTTGATCCTTATTCTGCACAACATCGTGTAAATGATTATTGTGAAGGAAATGCTTGGCAATATTTATGGTTAGTTCCACAAGATCCAGAAGGTCTTATTGATCTTTTAGGAGGTGAAAAACCATTTGTGTCAAAATTGGATAGTTTGTTTTCAATCTCTTCTGAATTAGAAGAAGGAGCATCTTCAGATATATCTGGATTAATTGGGCAATATGCTCACGGTAATGAACCAAGCCATCATATTACCTACTTATATGCTTATGCTGGTGAGCAATACAAAACGGCCGATAAGGTACGTTACATTATGAATGAATTATATACTGATCAAACTGATGGTTTATGCGGTAATGAAGATTGTGGACAAATGTCAGCTTGGTATGTAATGTCATCTATGGGATTCTACCCAGTTAATCCAAGTAATGGAGCATATGTATTTGGAAGTCCACTCTTTGATGAAGTGTCAATTAATCTTCCAGAAAATAAAAAGTTTACTGTTGTTGCTGAAAATAATAGCAATAGTAATATTTACATTCAATCTGTTAAGCTTAATGGTGAAGATTACACGAAATCATTCATCACGCATAAAGACATCCTAAAAGGAGGTACGCTAAGCTTCGAAATGGGAAATAAACCAAATAAGAGCTTTGGTGTTGCTAAGCAAGATAGACCTAGGTCAATTGTTTACTAATGGCAATTGAGGCTAAATCCATATAGATCAACTCATTTGAGTTGATCTATGAATGAAATCATTTACACAAAAAAATAATTGAGTATACTTTTTTTTTAATTTGAAAAAAAAGATATATTTTTACTAAATCGTTTTACTAAACCGTTTTAGTAAAGCTTTGAAAATCTAGGATAGAAATGAAGAAAGCAAACCTTATTATATTGCTATTTGTAGCTGTTTTATCAGCTTGTTCGGGAGAACAAAGCTTTCATAAATCAAAAGGGATGAGTGTTGATTTGGCGAATCCTTTAATGGGAACAGATTCAGAGCATGCTTTATCAAACGGAAATACATATCCGGCAATTGCCATGCCTTGGGGAATGAACTTTTGGACACCTCAAACTGGTAAGATGGGTGATGGATGGTGCTATTCCTATGATGCAAAAAAAATTAGAGGAATTAAACAAACTCATCAACCTAGTCCTTGGATTAATGATTATGCTGCTTTTTCATTAATGGCGGTAACAGGTGATTTAAAATATAAGGAAGACGAAAGAGGATCATGGTTTTCTCATAAAGCAGAAGAAGCAAAGC
Source organism: Labilibaculum sp. (assembly GCA_016743925.1). Taxonomy (GTDB): domain Bacteria; phylum Bacteroidota; class Bacteroidia; order Bacteroidales; family Marinifilaceae; genus Labilibaculum. Next base: position 673 of record JADGFH010000463.1, on the reverse strand, counting down.
CATATGCATATCGTGTTTATTTAGCTGATTATGATGTAACAGCTGAAGTTACACCTACAGAGCGTGCAGCAATGTTCCGATTTACTTTTCCGGAAAATGAAAATTCATATATTCTTTTAGATGGCTTTTTTAAAGGATCTGAGGTTAAGATAATTCCAGAAGAGAGAAAGATTATTGGATATTGTAGAAACAATAATGGTGGTGTGCCGGATAATTTTCACAACTACTTTGTTGCTGAATTTGATAAAGATTTTGAGCTAACTCATACTTGGAACGGTGATAAGTTAAATGAAGGATCAAAAAAAGAAACTGGAGAACATGTTGGTGCTATTATTGGATTTAAAACAATAAAAGGAGAAACGGTTCACGTAAAAGTTGCTTCTTCATTTGTTAGTCCAGCACAAGCTCAATTGAACTTAACTCGTGAAATTGGCTCTAAAGGATTTGATAAGTTGAAACAAGAAGCTAAAACTACTTGGGAAACGGAGTTTTCTAGAATTAAGGTTGAAGGTGGAACTGATGATCAATTAAAAACATTCTACTCTTGTTTGTATAGAGTATTGCTATTTCCACGAAAGTTTTATGAAATTAATGATAAAAATGAAGTAATTCATTACAGTCCATATAATGGAAAGGTGCTGCCCGGCTATATGTTTACAGATAATGGCTTTTG
>JADGFH010000462.1 GCA_016743925.1 Labilibaculum sp. | reverse complement strand
ACGGTGTCTTCTCCTAATTCTAAAAAGGGTACTTTTTCAATTGTACTTTCGTAGATAGACTGAATTCTATCGCAAGAAAATTGAAAGTTCTTACACCAAAAAACAGAATTGTCAGGAACAAAGGAAAGAAAGGAAATTCTTGATTCCTTTAACAGATTATCCTGTATGTTTGGGATGATATCAACTGTTTCGAATTTTTTAATAGAAAGCTGGTTTTCCACATCAAACATTCGGATGGAATCTACCTCTTCTCCAAAGAAATCAATTCGGTAAGGCTGTTCATCCGAAAAGGAAAAAATATCGATGATACTTCCTCGAATAGAATACTGTCCTGGCTCAACAACGAAATCAGCACGGGCAAATTCGTAATCGATCAATACATCTTCAACAAATTCAGGAGATAATTTCTCCCCAACCTTAATACTTAAGGTATTCTCTTCTAATTGCCCTTGCGTAATTACTTTTTCGACAATAGCTTCCGGAAAAGTAATGATGAAAGTAGGATGTTGATTTGAACTTAAACGCTTTAAACATTCGGCACGAAGAATAATATTGGAACTATCTGTTTTTTCGTATTGCACCGATCGTTTGTAGGACGATGGAAAAAATAAAACACTTTTATCATCTATCAGATTACACAAATCATTGTAAAAGTAAGCAGCTTCTTCTTTATCGTTAAAAATTAAAACATGTGGGCGTTTATCAGGTGAAAGAGCAGATATAATCAATGACAAAGAAGACCCAACTGTACCTTTTAAATGAAGTTGAAAGTTCTTTTTTTGTTCTAGGTATTTTTCAATACTATATCGAGCAGGATGCTCAGAAAAAATTTTAGTAAGTTCTTTTAGTTCCAAATCTTTATCCTTTATTGTTGAAACGCAAATTTAGGGAAAACTTGGAAACAAGTTTAATTATAAATGAAAAATGCTGGTGCATAGCCATTTTAATAAATGTTTAAATTGAAATAATTGGTTTAGGTTGTTGTTATAAGCTTATTTTAGGGTAATAGTATTTTTTCACGAAATTATTTTAATAATAAAATTGTAGCAGTATGGTGAAAAAGAATACCGATGATAGTAAAATGGTAGTGAGAGAAAATAAAAGTAGTAGCGATGACTATTTTGAATCCATTTTGCATTCATATTATTCTCCTCTCTGTAATTATGCCTTGAAAATAGTTGGGAGTGTTGATATTGCTGAGGATTTGGTGCAAGATCTTTTTTTACAACTTTACGAAAAAAATGCTCTGGTAAATGTTAATGATCCTGAAAGATATTTGATTAAAAGTGTGAAATTCAAATGTATGGATTATCACAGAAGCAAAAGCAAGCGAAGAGAAGTCAATTTCGAGGACTATATGCATGAACCAACACAAACAGTGTCGGATTTACATGAGGATGAGATTGAACCATTAATACACTATTTTGCGGCTAAATTACCAGAAAAGACTAGAATGGTGTTTTTACTTAGTAGAGATAGTGAAATGACTTATAAAGAAATAGCAGAAGAATTAAATATTTCGGTTAAAACTGTTGAAGGACAAATGGGAAGAGCTTTACGTCAGTTAAGGACAATTCTCAAATCACAAAACTACCTTTCGTTGATACTATTTTTATAATTTTTAGGAATGGAGTAAGGGTGATATTTATTTTTTACGACTATAAAATACAAGAACAAGTACATGAATGATATTTATATAATTTTATCGAAACATTTTTCTGATGCAACAAATTCGGAGGAGGATAAACTGATTGCAGAATATCGTGAACTTAATCCTGATGAATATGACATGCTACATAAGCTTTGGGAGAGAGGTGGAATTGAAACTCAAGAATTTGATTCAAGCAAGGCCTTGAGAAATATTAAGCTGAGGTCAAAGAAACAAAATTCGAAAACGATACCATTTATTAGAAGTTTTAGGAAAATGGCTGCTGTTGCTGCAATTCTAATTATGGGCACAGTCTCTGCTTATTTATTACTAGATAATTTTAGCCAAACAGAATTAATTGTAACCGAAAATTTGCTTGACAAAGCTATCAGCATTGAATTAGAAGATGGAACTATTGTTTGGTTGAATAAAGGAGCTTCCTTATCTTATCTTGAAAAGTTTACAGGAAGTTTCAGAGATGTAAAATTGTATGGTAAAGCATTTTTTGATGTTGCCGGAAACAAAAACTATCCATTTATTATCAATACAAGTAATTCAAAAATTACGGTTTTAGGTACATCTTTTAATGTTAGTTCGCACAGTAACATTACTGAGGTAAATGTTAAAACAGGAATCGTTGAAGTACTCTCCTTGCATAGCAATAAAAAAATAATCGTAAATAATAATCAAACTGCTTTATCAGAAAATGATGGAGTAAGAATATTTAAAACAGAAAACTCAAATTATTTAGCTTGGAAAAGTGGTTTTTTTGAGTTTAATAATGCCTCATTGGTTGATGTTGTACGAGATTTAAATACATATTATTCCTCTAAGATAGAAATTGATACTACTCAAATATATGATTGTAGTTTAAATGCAGAATTTAAGAATGCAAAACTGGAAGATATTTTAGAAGTACTCAAGACAACCTGTGATATATCAATTGAGAGAAGAGATGGCAAGTATAGAATAAAAGGATCGAATAATTAGTATTAAACTTTCAAAATGTCGGTAAGCAAAGTTATTGTAATTCTTGTAATGGTGTTGGCCTCAAAAAACTCTTTGGGACAGGAAAATATCTATGTCAAAAGAACAACAATTAATTTTGACGATATTGAACTACATGAGTGTCTCAAACAACTTCAAAGAGAAACGGGGATTCCTATTGCTTTCAATAACAGACTACTGGGAATGCATACTAGAATAAATGCAAAATTTAAGGATACCACAATTGAAGAAATACTGAATGAATTGCTTCAAGGGAAATCATTAGAATTCAAGATAATTGGAAATCAAACGACTATTTACAAGAAAAGAAACCAGAAAAATAGTTCGATTAATGGAGTAATTATTCATGATAAATCAAAGAAACCATTACCTTTTATTAATATCATTATAAAAGGAACAAATATTGGTGTAATGACTGATAATAAAGGTGTTTTTATAATTGAAGACCTTTATGAGGACACTTACGATATTGCAATATCCGCACTTGGATATGAAGAGAAAGAAATTAGGGACTTGGAGTTAAAAGTAGATGAAAAACTCGAACTAGGTGAAATATCATTGCAGGAGGGGACGATATCGTTGAATGAGGTAATTATTAATCCAGGAATATTTTCGGTGATGAGTACCAGACCATTATCATTACAAACTTTATCTAAAAAAGACATCAAAAACATGTCCTTTTCTGAAGATATAACAAGAGTAGTATCACGTTTACCTGGAGTTTCATCAAATGAATATTCATCAAAATTTGCTGTTAGAGGAAGTGAAACAGATGAGGTTTTAATTAATCTGGATGGAATGGAGCTTTATGATCCTTTTCATCAACGAGATTTTGCAGGAGGATTATTCAGTTTTATTGATATTGAAGTCGTTCGGGGAGTTGATTTGTTTACTGGAGGGTTTTCGTCTGAATACGGAAATAAACAAAGTGCCGTATTTAATGTGAAGTCTAAACAGGTTAATAAAAAAAGACGTACGTCTGTAGGTTTAAGTGTTATGAATGCAAGAGTTTTTACTGAAGGAACATTTGCGAATGATAAAGTGTCTTACTTGTTTTCGGCAAGAAAAGGAATGTTAGAACAAGCATTTAGAATAATTCGTAAAAGACAAAGTATCCCTATTTTTCACGATATGTTTGGACGGTTGGATTATAAGCTCAATAACAAGCACAAAATATCATTGCATTTGCTTCATGCCAAAGATAAAACTAAAATACGGGATATTGAAGATGATGCATTTGAGATCCATGATACAGATTATGGAAATAATTATGCATGGCTAACACTAAATTCGGTGTATAATGATAGATTATCATCAAAATCTATTGTCTATGGTGGAAAATTAACCCAAGACAGATATGGAAATGCTAGTAAAGATGAAATAAGCGACCAGTTGGAGTTTTCGTTGAGTGATGAAAGAGATTTGTTTGTAGTTGGGATGAAGCAAAATTGGACGTGGTTAGCACACACAAATTTACTTGTTCGAGCGGGTTTTGATTTTAAACAATTAAATTCCGATTATAACTATTCATTATCGATTGAAGATATTAGAGCAAATTCAGATGGTTTGGTTCAGGAATATGAAGAGGAACGAAGTATAAATAAAGAGCCATCAGGGCAACAGCTAGCAACATATTTAAGCGGAAGGTGTAGTTTATCAAAGAATGTGTTTGTGGAAGGTGGGCTAAGATATGATCACATATCATATACGAATGAGGATTTTATTAGTCCACGTGTTAGTGCCACCTATGCACTTACAAAAAGTACCTTTTTGAGGGGAGCATGGGGACATTATTATCAGCCACAGTTTATTTACAATCTGGAAGTGAATTATGGATCTAATAAATTTCGAAAAGCAGAAATGGCAGAGCATTTTGTTCTTGGATTGGAACGTCAGTTTTCAAATGGTCTCAATGTAAGAATTGAAGGGTACTATAAAGATGTTTCAAGACCAAGTGTTCGTTATCAAAACCTAAGAGATATATGGGAAGTTTATCCTGAAACAAGGTCGGATATTATTGCATTAGATATTGGACATTCAAGAGCAAAAGGGCTTGAGTTTTTTGCAAAATATGACCTTGGAAAGAAGATTTCGTGGTGGTTTAGTTATTCATTGGCAAAGGCTGAAGAAAAGATACTTAATATAGAATACAATGGTTTGCTTGAAAAACAATTAGGCTGGGTGCCTAAGGCTAACGATCAAACCCATACCGTTTATTGTGATTTTAATTACCGGATGAATAAAAATTGGAATTTCAATTTATCCTGGCAATATTATACTGGATCGCCTCAAACACTTTATGAGTATGATTATGAGATGTTGGAAGAGGATGAAATCTATTTTTATACACGTCATAAAAAATTTAGAGGAAATAAATATCCCGATTATCATCGAATGGATCTGCGCATAAACCGACATTTTTACATTAAGAACAGTAAGTTGTCCGCTTATATTCATTTAATTAATCTATATGATAGAAAGAATTTAAGAAAATTTGATGTCGACGTAGAAGTAGATGAGGACAATCTAGTTTTTACTCCAAATGGGGATATTGATTATCAAGTTATAAATGATAGTAAATATTGGCT
>JADGFH010001163.1 GCA_016743925.1 Labilibaculum sp. | reverse complement strand
GTATACAAGTGCGTATCCACTTCGCTAACCAAAATATCCTCTCTTCCTCTATTAATAATACTTTGATATCCGGGTTTCAATAATTTATGCTGAGATAAGTTATTAACCTCCACAGATCCTTCCACCAAGGTTGTGGCAATAAATTCCTGATCTTCGTAACCGGATATATTGAATTTGGTACCCAAGACCTTTACTTGTGAATCGTGGATATGCACCGTAAAAGGAACTTTTTTATTGTGAGCCACTTCAAAATAAGCTTCCCCAATTAGAAAAACATCACGTTTGGTCTTCTTGAAATTCACCGGGTAACGTAACTCAGATTCAGCATTCAGCCATACCTTGGTCCCATCCGATAGCGTAAGTGCATACTCTCCTCCCCGTGGCACCTCAATTCGATTGTATATTAGTTTTGATCGAGTTGAAACTGTTGAATTATAGGTAAGGTTATTAGTTGTATTCTTACTAATACGTGTTCCATCAACTTCAGATATACTTTGTTCTAGCTGTTCGTACAGTTGCATCTTCGAACCATCTGCCAAGGTTAAGACAGCCTTCTTGCTTCCAATTTCAGCTACCTGCGCGAAATTATAATCTTTTGAAAAGTCAACCCCGCTTCGGTATTCCAAGAACAGAAATACACTAAGAATAGCAATCACAGCCACTGAGGCTGCATAGGGAAACCAAAGCTGAAGTTTTCGAGTTTTAGGTGAAATTTTGTTGGAAATCGCACTCCACAATTTTTCTGTGTCCATTTGTTCAAGGAAATCTATAGTTCGAGTTTCCTTATATAGGAAATGATAATGCTTAAATATTTCCTGATGTTCAACATCCTCTTTCAACCATATTTTCAACTCCTCTGCCTTTTCAATAGATAATTCTCCCTTGCAATAATCGTTAATCAGGTAAATTATTCGTTTTTCTGGTTTATCCATTTCTTCTCAATTCCAAATTCATTACAAAAGCTAAACTCTAGGAAGCTTCTCTAATACGACTCAAAAAAAGTAAAATGGGCGACAACAAAAATTAATAAATTTTTAATTATTTTAACAGATCATTCTAAAAGACTGAAATACATGTTTTTCCGGCAATTATTTTTTTGTAAATTCTAAAACTTGTAGTAATAAAAAACTTAGTAACTATGAGTTTTTTACATATTCGTCTTTAAAATTTCAAGATAAATTGTAATAAAATAGTGAGCCCGCATTTAATTGGGAAAGACTATAATTGAGATAGAAGAATAAAAACGATAACATCTATGGATCCACGAAGTTGTTTCAATGATCTAGAGAAATGTGTTTTTACAGTATTCAGAGAAATATCAAGTTCCAAAGCCACTTCTTTGTATTTTCGATTTTCAAATACAATAGCCTCAAACACTTGTCTATTCTTAGCAGATAACTTATTCAATTCCTGATAGAGAATTTTTTTTCTTATCTCTATATTCTCAGAATCCACACTATCTTCCGTTGTGGGAACAACTAAATTGTCTAACTCCTCAAATTGAATTCGTTTACTGTTTCTAAGGAAAGTGAAGGAATTATTTTTTAC
>JADGFH010000461.1 GCA_016743925.1 Labilibaculum sp. | reverse complement strand
GCCCTCGGCACGTTCAATCATATTTTCAATGGGTGATAAGATTAGGGTTAATGGAGTTTGAATTTCATGAGACATTTTGGCAAAGAAATTCATTTTCATTGCGTACAATTCTTTGTTTTTTTCATTTAGCAATTCTTCCATTAAAAGTTGTTTTTTTAATCGAACCCATATAATGTAGTATCGAATAATAAATAAACTAATAAAGAAAAAAGCGATAGCGTAAATTGTGTAAGCCCACCATCTTCTCCATAATGGCGATAGGATTTTTATTTTTATTTTTTGTGTGGCAATATCCCACTTATCTCTTTTATTGCCAGCTTTAACTTCAAAAGTATAATTACCGTAAGGGATATTGGTGTAGGTTGCAATTCTGGTGTTTTCGCTTGTTATCCAATTTCTGTCAAATCCTTTTAACCGGTAGGCATAGAAATAGTTGGGGTCCAAGTGGTCGTTAATTACAGAGAACTGAAATGAAAAACTAGTTTGATTATGATTTAATTCTAGAGTTTTTAGATGCTCAATTCCGCCAACTAATTGGTGTGGAATTATCTCTTCAGCATCTCTGTTAACAATTTTAATATGATTGATGTAAAGGTTTAATTTCTTCTGGTTGGTTTTCATTTGAGGTGGATTAAAATAATTTAATCCGCCAACACCACCAAAATACATAATGCCATCTTGTGTTTTGGTTGCACTACCCGAAAGGAAACGATTTTTCAGAGTTCCATTTTTCCATGTGTAATAATACTCTTGACAATTCGTTAAATCCAAATGAGAAATTCCATTTGTTCTTGATATCCATAAATTTGTACTATCGGATAATAAAACAGCAGTAACCTTGTGTAGTTCTTCGTTGCTAAAACCTTCGATTGGTTTTATTTTTTTATCAGCAAGATTAAATTTGAGTAATTTCCCATAGGAATTTACCAAGTAAAGATTACCTGCATGATCAGGGGCACCGTGTTGTACACTATTTTCTGATTTATCTGTTGATGATGATAACTTATAAGTTATGAATTTAGAATTCGATATATTTGGATTTTCTTGTAATAGACTTATTCCTCCAAGGTACATACCGATCCACATCTGACCGAATTCATCTTCCATAAATACTTCAGCAATGCTTCCATATAAACCATTGCTATCGTGTGGAAAGAATGCAAGTTGTATTCCATCTATAGAATAAACAGATATTCCGACATTACTACCAACCCAAAGGCGATCTTCTTTATCGATAAATAATGATCTAATATCGGTCGCTATTTGTCCATTTTCACTACTCATCTTAACTGATGAGAATTTACTGGTACTTGAATTGAAATAGATCAACCCATTTAAGTAAGTGCCTATCCATTTGTTTTGATTTTTATCTTCGGCTATTGCTTGAATATAATTGCCCGTGAGACCATTAGATGATTCTGTGTTTGCGATGTGTTGTTTGATTGCCTTTCCGGATTTATCTACTATCGTAAGGCCTTCTCCATCAGTGCCAATCCATAAGTTTCCGTTTCTGCATTTTAAGATGGATAACACCCTTGTAGGGGAGCTTGAAATACTTCCGCTAAAATATCTAACTGTAGTTGATTCGTGTGGCAAAATATTAATATTACCATAGTTTGTGAAAACCCAGATATCATTATTTTTCGTTTCTCCGATTCCAATTACTGTATTGCTTTGAAGTGAGAGCTTATTGGTTTTAGAATGGGTAAATTTTTTCACCTGCCTTGTTTTCGGATTAACTTGGTATAACCCGCCTCCATCAGTTCCAGCCCAAATTATTCCTTTACTATCGCAAAAAATACGAATGATCATATTGGTTGGAACGTAATGCGAAGAGTTGGCTTTGTTATGATAATGTTCATAGATTTCCGTTTCTAGATTATAAACGAATAAACCGTAAAATTCTGTTCCAATCCATAAATTACCTTCATTGTCGATTGTTAATTTTGTTGTGCTGAATGGGTTGTTGAATGGCCCTTTCAGTTCAGTCAGAGCCATTGTTGATGTATTTCCTTGGAAGATCCGACCTTTGTTGGTACTAAACCAGATTATATTCTTTTTTCCTTCAACGATAGATGTAATGGATTCATCAGATGAATAAATATCAAATCTAATAATTGTCGAATCTATAAGAGATTGACCGATTAGGGTTCCAAAATTGCTACCTAACCAAAGTCTCGATGAATCAACTCTAAAAGATTCTATAAATTGATGTTCAGCTAACATACGAATGGATGAATATTTCGGCGAAAACTTTTCTGACCGCATCAGTTTTGATATGGAACCTTTTTTTGATACACACCAAATATTGCCACGAGAATCTTTTGATAAATCTAATACTGATGCGGTAGAAGCATGCTCGCCAAATATCTCATTATTAGAGTATTGACGATAATCATAACCATCATAGCGCAGAATACCTGAATTTGAGTTGATCCACAAATACCCCAATGAATCTTCAATTACGCCTGTTGCAATAGTTTGCTGTCGACCAATTTCAGCTTTTAAGTGGATAAAGTTTGTTGATTCATCTGCATATGAAGAGAGGCAAATACTGCAAGCTATTATTAGAAGAATAGATTTAGTGATAAACAATTTGTATTTGAGCATGATGAATTCGATTCTATATTTTGATCATGGTAAAAATACAGTTATGCCTAGAATAATCACAATAAAACGAAGATGAAGTTACTTTTAAATCTTAAATGAAAATCGTTTAAATCCATTATTTATAGCGGTTTATAAAATTTTCCACCTATTAGACTAAAATCTCCACTTTATTATAAAGGTAAATAGTCATATTTGAGACGATTAAAAAATGACTAGTAGCTACTGGTTATCTTATGGAGAATGGAGTAATTATTGATAATCCATAAATTTAAATATGTCATTATTATTTATTTAGAATATTGACCAGACCTGATCTGCTAGTTGTATTTATTAAATTGGAGGTTTGTCAAAAATATAATAATACAGGATAGTAAATTCATAATTAATTTGTGATAATATGAAGATATTGAGATTATTGATAATTTTTATGTTCTGTTTTGGTTCTATTAGCTGTAAGCAGGAAGGCATTCAGCTGAAAAAATTGGAATTTGACATGCAGTTTACAGAACTTGCTACTCGTTGGGATGAGGCAATTCCTATTGGAAATGCTATGCTTGGAGCATTAGTTTGGCAGAATGGAGAAAATTTGCGTTTCTCTTTAGATAGAGCTGATTTATGGGATATGCGCCCAATGAAAAATTTGGACACTCCTGAATGGAACTACAAATGGGTCTACGAGCAATGGAAAAATGATAATTATAAAGCTGTTCAGAAGGCATTTGATGCACCTTATGATCAAAATCCTGCACCTTCTAAAATTCCAGGAGCTGCATTAGAGTTTAATACTCAATCGTTGGGAACTGTTGATTCTGTAAGGTTGTCTATTTCTGATGGCTCTTGTGAAGTTAAGTGGAAGAATGGAACTAGATTACTAACTTTTGTGCATGCTACCGATATGACTGGATGGTTTCATTTTGAAGGATTGAAAAATGAAATTCAACCTATGCTTATTGCGCCAGATTATAATCTTGAAGGTAAAGCTGGAATAGTTAGTCCTGTAAGTGGACAAGACTTACGCCGTTTAGGTTATCCTGAAGGAGAAATTATTAAGGATACGGATCAAATTACATATATCCAGGAGGGATCTGGAGGTTTTAAATATCAGGTAAATGTCTCATGGAAAAAAAGGGGAGATAACCTTTATGGATGTTGGAGTATAAGTTCAGAATATCCTGAATGGGAAAAAAAAGCTAGTGCTACTGATATTGTCAAAAAGGAATTTAAAAAAGGATTTTATAATGCTTTTGAGACACATCGTAACTGGTGGAGTGATTTTTGGGCAAAATCTTCGATAGAATTACCCGATCAGACGTTGGCAAAACAGTGGTATTTAGAACAATATAAATTTGGATCAGTAGCTCGAAAAGGAGCTCCTCCGATTTCATTGCAAGCAATCTGGACTGCAGATAATGGTAAACTTCCACCATGGAAAGGAGATTTTCACCACGATTTGAATACTCAATTGAGTTATTGGCCAGCGTATAGCAGTAATCACCACGATTTGGAAGAAGGTTTTCTTGATTGGTTATGGGAAAACAGAACAACCTTTAAGAAATATACCAAGGATTATTTTGGAACTAATGGGTTGAATGTACCTGGAGTTTCTACTTTGAACGGAGCACCAATGGGTGGTTGGATTCAGTATTCGTTTGGCCCGACTGTTTCTGCCTGGTTAGCACAGCACTTTTATCTGCATTGGCGTTATTCTATGGATAGAGATTTTCTAGAAGAAAAAGCATATCCATGGATTAAAGGTGTTGCTATTCATTTAGATGAATTGTCTGTAAGAGATGAAAATGGATTGAGAAAATTACCTATTAGTTCAAGTCCGGAGATCAATGATAATTCAAGTTCGGCTTGGTTTGATAAAACTACAAATTTCGATTTAGCTTTAATAAGATGGACATTTGAAAAAGCTTCTGAAGTTGCAACTGAATTAGGTAAAACAAATGAAGCTGATAAATGGAGAAAGATTTTAAATGAATGGCCAAATTATGCGATTGATGAGGAAAGTGGATTTATGTTTTCTCCAAGTCTTACTTATCATGAATCTCATCGTCATTTTTCGCATCTAATGGCAATTCATCCTTTAGGAGTTGTTGATTGGTCACAAGGCGAAGAAGCACAGAAAATAATTACAAATACAGTAGCAAATTTAAAAAAACATGGATCGGATTGGTGGGTTGGTTATTCTTTTAGTTGGCTAGCTAATATTCAGGCTCGTATGTTTGATGGTGAAGGAGCTGCTGAAACACTACGTGTATTTGCAAATAATTTTTGTTTGAAAAATACCTTTCATGCAAATGGAGAACAATTTAATAAAGGCTATTCTAAGTTTAAATATCGACCTTTTACTTTGGAGGGTAATTTTGCATTTGCTTCTGCAATTCAGGAAATGCTGATACAAAGTCATACAGATATTGTAAGAGTTTTTCCTGCTATACCCAAAGATTGGGATACAGTATCGTTTAATAAATTACGAACAGAAGGTGCTTTTTTAGTATCTGCTCATAAAAAGAATGGTTATGTAGAACAAGTCATAATTAAATCTGAAAAAGGCGGTAAAATTAAAATCGCTAATCCATTCAAAGATCAATTGTTTACTTCGGATAAAAAGAATGTAAATAAAGGTACTGTAATAG
>JADGFH010001162.1:442-1550 GCA_016743925.1 Labilibaculum sp. | reverse complement strand
TTTCTTAACCGTTTTTGATAAAACAGAAGCATCTAACATATCAGATGCCTCCCCAATGTCACACTGACTATCGTCCTTATAAAGAATATTTATTTGATCGTCATCCGAACTGTACGCATTATTACTAATCGAATTAGAAATCACTAAAAAGTCTAAAGCATGATTAGAACAAGCAAAATAACTTTTCACCTTCATTCTTACTTGATCAATATATTCTTTAGTAAAGGTTGTTTTTTGAATTTCTATTTTATACAATTGACGATCACGAATACACTTACACAAATAAGAAAGCACTCGATCACTATGATTTGACCACACCTTTATACTTACCATGATATCATCATCGTCCAAATCAGCAAAAATCTCTAAAGCATTTTTCCCATCTAAAATTGGATTTGGATTTTCAAACTCCAACTCGCCAACTTTATTGTATAAAAAATACTGTAAGGATGGTGTTGCAAATAACGTTTCTCCACGTTCTGCAAGATATTTAGCCCTCTTTAAAATATAAACAAGCATTTCCTCGGCAGCAATAACTGTTTTATGCAAATAAACCTGCCAATACATTAAACGTCGTGCTATTAAAAACTTCTCAATAGAATAGATTCCCTTTGCCTCTACTACCAACTGATCATTTCTAACATCGAGCATTTTAATAATTCGTGCCGAACCAACCACTCCTTCTGTAACCCCAGAAAAAAAGCTATCCCTCCTTAGATAATCTAATCGATCCACATCCAATTGACTAGACACTAATTGATTTAAAAAACGTTTAGGATATTCATTCTTGAAAATTTGAATAGCTATACTAAGTTCTCCTTCGAATTGTTGGTTTAGTCTACTTATAAACAATTCCGATATCCGTTCATGAGTTATTCCATTAACAATACTGTATTCTAAAGCGTGTGAAAAAGGACCATGCCCAATATCGTGTAATAAAATAGCCGCATAAACAGCTTCTTCTTCCTTTTCTGTTATAATATGTCCCTTTGAGCGAATAGCTTCAATTGCCAAACTCATTAAGTGAGTTGCCCCCAAAGCATGCTGAAACCGATTATGAAATGCGCCAGGAAACACAAGAAAAGTAAGCCCTAATTGCTTAATCCTC
>JADGFH010001162.1:0-432 GCA_016743925.1 Labilibaculum sp. | reverse complement strand
GCGCTGAAAAAAAGCATGCTCAACCAACTCGTATGATATACCTGATGGAATGTGAATAAAACCATGAACCGGATCATTTACAATTTTTTTCTTAAATCTATTATCTATCATCATAGGCAGTTCGGTAAAGAGCTTAGCAACAAATGTATAAAAACTAGGCAACAAAGCCTATCTCTAGCATATTCTAAATCTTAACTATAAGCTCTTCCTTTGTTCTTTTACGAATTTATTCATAGACTCTTAAGTGGATATTATCCATTCGAGTTCGAAGAATTAAACAATAGATTTTAAGGAACTTGTTTAAAAATACTCATTATCAGACAAAAAAAATTTTCATTAGCAATTAGAATACAATAATTTAGGGAGGTGTCATTTGTTTTTTAGAACATTTATCTCTAATTTCGCATCGAAAAGTAAGCAAATCGTGAACTT
>JADGFH010000460.1 GCA_016743925.1 Labilibaculum sp. | reverse complement strand
GTTAATACAGATACATGCAATTAAGTCAGCTCAATTTACCGAGCTGACTTTTTATTTTTAGAGCCATCGCAACACCTACTCCGGCGCAGATTTTAAGGCTCTGATATGATCAATTACACCGGACAGGTTTTTAAAACATGTCAGGTCTTTCTATAAAGCGAAACTTCTGCTAATAAGCCGTTCAAGAATTTGCACTGCAAGTTCAGATAGTTGGTAAGGTGAATGAGAATATTGAGAATAAGGTTTTCGCACCTGTTCCCGATGAATTAGCATTTAAGCACTGGTAGGTACTGGTTTGTATATGCAAATTGTTTATGTATCTTTGAAATTAAGTAATTATAATGTGTGTTATTAATTTCTAAAAAAAAATATCCTACGTGAAATTAGAAGCCCAGAATTGAGAATTGTGCTACAAAACTACAACTAATAGGATCATGCATTTGATTAGAAAAAGTAGACATTTTTCTATTCTGATTCAAGATCTCTCTTCTCCTATTGTAACAACGGTCCTTTTACTTTTTCAAGTGTATTGGTATTCTAAAAGAGAATAAGGAGGAATGAAAAATAGATTTGGGCAGTTGGATGTAGTGCAACGTTTATTGATCTACATTCTTTGGTTTGAGAAGAATCTCAATTATTAGCCATGATATTTTTAGAAAAGATGAAACAACAAAAAAAATAAATTTTTTGCTGGACTATCGCACAAAAAGCATATAAAATTATCAAAATGAAAAGAATCGTAGTAGTAGGTATTTTGTTGCTCCTATTTATTCAAACAGTATTGAGTCAAAAGGAAACAAGAATTGTCGAACCATTTACTGACAATTGGAAGTTTAAGAAAATCGAAAATGGTTTTTCAGAAAAAGACATTCAGAAAGTTGAATATTCCGATACCAAGTGGAGAGTATTGGATTTGCCACATGATTGGGGTATTGAAGATGGCTTTGATCAATCCTTAGAAAATAATACAGGATTGTTGCCTTGGAAAGGCATTGCTTGGTATAGAAACACTTTTGATGTATTGAAGAAGGATCTCGACAAACAAATTTTTATCGAATTTGATGGTGCTATGGCAAATGCCGATGTATATTGCAACGGGCAATTGGTTGGTTCATGGGCTTATGGCTATACCTCTTTTTCTCTGAACTTAACGCCATATCTTCAGCCTAAGGAAAATACGATAGCGGTCAGACTGAATACCGAAGACTGGGATTCACGATGGTATCCAGGAGCTGGACTTTATAGAGATGTTAGACTGGTAAAAACATCTGCAACTCACATTGCTTATAATGGTTTATTTATTGCAACTCCATATTTTGACAAGAAAGAAGGACGAGTAACGATTCAAACAGAAATACAAAATCTGTCTGGAAAGCTGGATAACATTAACGTGAAAGCAGACTTTTTCGAGATAGATGAAAATGATAATATCACAAATATTAATCAAGGAACAGACAAGGAAAAAATACAGTTATCCATTAATCAAAACTATACAATTGAGCTTGAAGGTAGAATTAAGGCCCCTAAAACATGGAGTTTGAAATCGCCTAAGCGTTACTTGGCCAAAGTAAAGTTATATAGGGATGATATTCTTATTGATGAATACAAAGAGACTTTTGGTTTTAGAACTCTTGATTTTACACCCCGAAACGGTTTTTTCATTAATGGAGAAAGAACGTTTATTAAAGGAGTTTGTAATCATCATGATTTGGGACCTCTTGGATCTACATTTAATTCTGAAGCGGCAAAAAGGCAATTACTGCTGTTAAGAGAATGTGGTGTAAATGCTATTCGAACAGCACACAATCCTCCAGCTAGAGAATTATTGGAATTATGCGACAAACTTGGATTCATTGTTCAAGTAGAAGCATTTGATAGCTGGAGAGTAGCGAAGTTACCAAAGGATTATCATACGAAATACAATGCCCGACATTATGAGGATGTTAAAGCGATGATTAAAAGAGATCGTAATCATCCAAGTGTTATCATGTGGTCAACAGGTAATGAGGTTGGTGATCAAAACGATCCACCATCATCTTACCCATTACGAGACATCGTTAAATCATTAGATCCTACAAGACCTGTAACAATTGGAGGTAGTTGGGATAATTCAGGGACTAACGGTTTCCAGAAAGGTGCAGATATCTACGCCTATACCTATCGTTTATATGAGTATGGTAAGTTTTTTGGAAATCCAGATAATGATCAACAAGGTATATTTTCTTGCGAGAGTTCTTCAACTCTTTCATCGCGTGGAGAATACTTTTTTCCTGTAGACAGATGGAATTCGCTGGCTAATTTCCATGTTAGTTCTTACGATTGGTATCATCCAGGATGGGGGAATACGGTAGATGCTCAATTTAAGTTTCATGAAGAGTATCCTGCTGTTTATGGAGAATTTGTTTGGACTGGTTTCGACTATATTGGTGAGCCAACACCTTATAATAATGATGCCACAAATTTATTGAATTTTACTGATCCGGTTAAAAAGGCTGAATTAAAAAAAGAACTTGATAAACTGGGGAAAATCGAAGTTCCTGCGCGTAGTAGTTATTTTGGGATATTCGATTTAGCAGGATTTAGAAAAGATCGTTTTTATTTATATCAGGCACAATGGAGGCCAGATTATCCGATGGCACATATATTACCTCATTGGAATTGGGAAGGTGATAGAGAAGGAAAAAAGACTCCTGTATATGTTTATACTTCGGGAGACGAAGCGGAAGTGTTTTTAAACGGCAAATCTTTAGGACGTAAGAAAAAGGCAAATAAAAAATATCGTATTATTTGGGATGACGTTCTTTATCAGCCTGGTACTTTAAAGGTTGTCGCTTATAAGAATGGTATTCAGTGGGCTGAAGAGGAAATACAAACTACAGGAAAAGCTAAACAAATTCAGTTAAGTTCTAATGTATATTCTATTAATGGAAATAATGAATTGTTTTTCGTTACGGTTGACATATTGGATGCGGAGAATAGATTTGTCGCTACTGCTGATTGCCCTCTCCAATTTAAGATAAAAGGAGATGCTGAAATTATTGCTGTTGATAATGGTGATCCCACATCTCTTATTCCTTTTAAAAGCCAGTTCAGTTCTACCTTTAATGGAAAATGTTTGGTTATTGTAAAGAAGCTTAAAGGCAATAGTTCTAAAAAAATTATTTTAAATGTATTTGGCGATAAATTAAAGTCAAGTGAAATCATTCTTAAATAATACTTTGAAATTAGAGAGAACCAGCTTATTTTAAATAGCCTCCTAGCAGTTGTAGCAAAAACAAGTATAGATATAGCTGCTAAGAATGGAGTTAATACCGTCAAAAAGTTAGAAATTAAGTCATTTCGATTTAATCTAGTGGATAAAAAAAGATTGAGCTTGTAGTTTATTACTTAGTAATAAACTGCAAGCTCATATACAAAGTACTAATTAAAGACCATGAAGAACTTGAAGTTTTGACAAGGACCGTTAAGTATCATAATCATCAAATTCTTTTCACTATGCCAGATTGCTTAATAGATCATCTTTATTATCTTCTCTTATTGAATTATTAGATTTGCAATACCTACAGGTAGGTTCCATTATGTTTTTTATTACTCTCTTGTTGTTTGTTAAGTATGTATCTTACAGGATATTGTAAATTACTCCTTGTTTGCATTCAAGAAATATCTTAAATGAAAATCATTTTTTAACTGTCCTTTTTTCTTTTTCAAGTGTATTAGTATTAGTAAAAGCAATAAAATGAAACGCACGAATAAATATTTTAAAATATCAAATCTGCTTTATAAAAAACAAATGGGATTAATATCTGATGAGGAAGAAATCCTTTTGAGTGAATGGGGAGAAGAGACGGTTGATAATTTGGATATCTGCAATCGTTTGACTTCTGATTTAGATATTGCTAATAAGCGAAATGCCTACAAGAAAATAGATTCCCATATAGCATGGGAAAAACTTCAGCCTAAAATAAAATCTCAATCTGTTAAAGGGAAAAAAACAATATTGAATTTCTTAAAATATGCAGCAGTTTTATTATTGCCATTGGTAATTGGAAGTTTGTTGGTGTATCAGGTGGTTAATAACGCTGATGATTATTCTGAAACTATCGTAGATCAGTTTGTACCTGGATCTAGCAAAGCAAGCTTGGTGCTCTCAAATGGAGAAATTGTTAATCTGGAAGAGAGGAGCGACACTTTGATTGACGGACATCTATTGAATCAAGACAATACATTAACCTATCTAGCTGGTGTAAAGGATTTAACTAAAGCATCTGCCAAATGGGACAAGGTAATTGTACCAACTGGCGGAGAATATCACTTGCAATTGGTGGATGGAACAAAGGTTTGGTTAAATTCTGATTCGGAGTTGAAGTATACCAATCAAGTAGTTGGAAAAAAACGAATAGTTTATTTGAAAGGGGAGGCTTTTTTTGAAGTAAGTAAAGATAAAGAGCATCCTTTTATTGTACGAACAAAGAATATGGATGTTAAAGTTTATGGAACAGAGTTTAATGTGAAGACATATGAAGATGAAGAGCTCTGTCAGACTACTTTACTAGAAGGAAGTGTAAGTGTAGATTTGAAAAATGGGGAAGAGGTGATTCAATCTGCGATGCTTAAACCAGACATGCAGATGGAATATTCAAGAGGAGATTTAAAAGGAAAGGTGAAGTATGTTGATGCTTCTTTGTATTCCGGATGGAAGAATGGATTATTTCAATTCAACAATGAAGATTTGGGAAGTATTCTTAGGAAACTATCTCGTTGGTATGATGTGAAGTTCTTTATACAAAACCAATCCATTCAGAATATTCGCTTTAGTGGAGAAATGAAACGATTCGAAGATTTAACAACAATTTTAAACTTATTGGAATTAGGATCGAATGTTCGATTTAAAGTTCAGGGAGGTATTGTAATCGTTAGAAGTGAAAATTAAGATTGTAAGGTAATTAGTCTTAATGAGACTCAATTCTGTATTCGTAATAAATTCTTAAAATAATGTTATCCGTATTATAGTTTCAGTTGTATATATAAAGAGAGAAACACAATAAGAAAACCCAAAAATTATGAAAAAACCCATCCTGTTTTTGCTTTCAATTCTCATAATGAGCATGTTAAGTTTCGCGCAAGATTTTGAAAATGAAAATAAAAAAAGATTATACCCTGATGCAGACTGGTACAGAATGATGAATGCGGATAACCCTAACTATTTTGAAGTAAGGGATGCCTATACCGAATTCTTTAAAAACAGAACGTTTAAAGAAAG
>JADGFH010000459.1 GCA_016743925.1 Labilibaculum sp. | reverse complement strand
AATCAAATCAAGATAAAAGTAATACCTCTGTCTCAAACCTATACACTACAAATAACTCTAGTTTAAAAGAAAATAATACCGCACAAGAGAAAAGTGTAGCATCAAATATCAATTTAAAGAAAAACAAATCAGTCGAATACTCCAATAAAGGCAATCAGTTTTATAACAACGGGAGTTACGACGAAGCAGAAATGTATTGGGAAAAAGCACTTAAGCTTGACCCTAACAACCAAGCTGCAAAAAATAATATAGCTCAACTAAAAAATATTCAGAACAGCAATGCTCAAATAATGGCACAAAGCCAACAGCGAGCAAACGACTTTAATGCACAACAACAAAACATACAACAATCATCAAAGAATATTGCTAATAATTTGGCAGATGGTTCTCCTAATGCCGTAGGGCAGGCAGGTGTGGCTACAGCTAAACTTTTAGCCGAAAGTGGTGCCGGATATGCCGAATCGATGATTGGTGGTGCTGGGGTTGTGGCTTTGGGGGCTTTGTTAAATGGTGGGGGAAAAACAAAATCATTAGGCTTGACAGGAGAAAACATTACTAAGAAATATAAGAATGCGACTTATGTGGGTGGCTTTTATGATGGGAAATTTGATGGTAACATGAAAGTAACTTTTAAAAATGGAATTCGATTAGAAAGAACTTCAGTAAGAAAACCAGGGGGATCAGACTATGAAACAATTATTATTGTGCCTAATACTTGTAAAGGCAAAGTTCATTGCCTTTTCAAAAATAACAGAGTTAAAATGAACACTCCAAAAAACTATTTACAAGCCCTCTTAATACCTCTCAGAAATTATAAATCTGAACTTAAATACTTTAATGGGGATAAATATGTTGGGCAATTTTATCACTCAAACAGTCATTTGTTTGTAGGGGGAGAATACTCATTTGCAAATGGGAAAATAGTCCAAATAAATAGCTTATGGGCTGATCTTGCATTTAAAAGTGCTAAAGTGACTTTCAAAAATGGAAATACAATTGAAGGTAAATTTATAGAAATGATTCGTGAGGGTAAATCTACATATACTTGGACCGATAATGATAAATATGAATGTAAGTTTAATGAGGGGAAAAGGACTGGCAAATTAGACTTGACATTTAACAATGGAGATGTTTTTCATACAAACTATAAGGATAATACTTTTTCAAAAGGAACATATAAGCAATCCAATGGAGAAATTCTATCAATTTCTATTGATAGAATTATTGAAGAGGAGTTGAATGAAATACCCCAAAGTAATTTGTTTAAGATTCTCTTAATTGCATACGAAGATATGCTTAACACAGAAAACAATAAAAAAGCCAATAAATTGTATGTTAAGCTTCTTAAATATCATGACAATGATAGTAAGCTGCTTGAAAACGAATTAAAGAGCTTGTTGATTGAACGTAATCCATTTTTATTTATCTCTCCATCTATAGAAAATAATATCGCATGTCTTTATCATCATTTAGACAAAGGATATGCGAACTTAAAATATAATGATAGTATCTCAGCTCTTAAACATTATTATTGTGCATCTAAAATAATTAAATGCATCGGTTCTGATATTTTTGATTCACCTCATTTACGCCAACTTCTATATCAGGTAGAAATAGACTGTGATTCTAATTATTACAATATAGCACTATCAGCAGATAAGGTATTTCAGAATACGGAATTATTTAACTTAATTTCCTACTTTGATTATAAATCATTCACAAAACCAATTGCTAAGAGTAATTGTAAATTAGCTCAATTACAAACACCTTTCTATTGGTATTGGGATAAAACTGGCAATGTCACTTATCAGGAGTATAGCTGCTATCTAAATGAAACAGTTACTAAAAAAGATAAAATTAAACGGCCTCATTTCACTTATTATAAAGGAATGATTTTACCACAATATAATTACGCTTCTAAAATAGCTGATTTGAGATACAAGGACTATGTCGAATACATGGAATGGTTAACAAATAAAACGCCTACTCGACAAGAATATCGAAGTCATTATTCTCTATAAAAGACTAACTATACTCCTACGCTTTAAACTATAATGCAAATCCTATGAAAAAAATCATATTAATCACGACGCTCTCGTTAATGAGTACACTTGGTTTTTCGCAACAAGTAATTCTGGATAAATCAAAATTATTTCATTTAAAAGGTAATGATAGTATAGATGCAGATATTAAAATTGAGAAATTGCCTGATGGCAATTATAAAACTGTAATAAACAAAGACAAAGGATTCATTTTAAAATCCTTTGAGTATGAGATATTCCTATTCAAATTTCAAGAAAAATTTAAAGAAGCTACAAAGAAAGAACTTGATACTAGTAATAATGAAATAAAGCTCTTGTTTTACGATGCCCTTTTAAACTCCTATGTGCATACAACACCCAACGCAGGTAAAATGATAATGCATGATCATGTTTTACTTGGATATATTGTAAAGGTTATAACAAAAGGTAACAAGGATTCCATTGAACTATATATATCGACAACCGAATTAGATTATATGTCAAAAAAATTACAACGCAAGAAACAAGATAAATATCGTATCAGAAAAAAAGATGTGATCTTAAATTTTGCAAATAATTTCAATAAGAATAAAGATTTAAATTGGAAAAAGGGAGTCAAATGTGATGGCTCTTTTCTTAAATACGATCGTTTTTGGGATTGTGTAAAACTAAGAAAATGTAGCGATACAAATTCAACATGGAGAATTACAGAAGTTGACAGTTTGTATCTAAGTGTAGAAGATATTGATATGGAGATATGTGATGGATACATAGAAAACATATCTGTTGACGGCACCATATATAAAGGGAATAATACATCTTTATTGGTTCCAAACATAGCCGTTTTATCTGACACATTATCAAAAGTTAAAGACAAGGTGAAATCACTTGAACAACCAAAACTTGATACATTATTAGATACTTTAATCTCGTTTAAAAAAGATGATAAATACGATTTGAAAATCGTTAATTCAACTCTACTTGAATTCGATAATCTCCTGCAGTTAGAAGATACAATTACACGTAAACTTAGCTCTGTTCTAGATTCTTTAATATCATTTGATAAAAAAGAAAAGTATGATTATAAAACGTTTCATAAAAGGCTACTTAAATTTGGTGAGCTTTTGCAAAAAGATGAAACAATTGCGAATAAACTAAATTCAGCATTAGATACTTTAAAACAAGTGAGTTTAAAAAAATCAAAAGTTGATAAGACTAAACTAGACAGTCTACTTAAGCTCTATAACCTCCTATCAAAGAAGCAGAAAGATTACAAGACTAAAGTTAAAATATCGAATGAAGTTAGATTGGTAATAAAACAATACTTGCCAAATAATAGACCTAGCGCTACAAACACAGATGTGTACTGCTTCACAAACAACATCCCCATTGGTATTTCAGCCAAGCATAGTATGGAGCGAAAAACAAAAAAGGACATCGTAAGTACTCATTATAGATATAATAATAACAGAGAATTCATAATATCAGCTCGACTTTGCGATGTAATTACATATGAACCTAATTTGGCTATTAACTCAAGGAATTATGCACCTGCAAATGGTATATATGAGCTTGATCGTAAAAATAATTCAGAATATTTGAAAAAAGAGAAATTTCAAAACTTATTTGATGCTACAATTTTCACAGATTTAAATGCCTTTGGTGAGAAGAAAGAAACTGGAATAATTCAAACTGAAATATCTAAAACAATTTCAATCAATACCAACAGAAGATCATTCAACGACAAAAGATCTACTAATACTGGTTGGTTTCAATACATTAAGCCTTTCGTTTTACTTAGGCAAGTTGAAAATGGTGGGAATACTTTAGAACTAAAAACAATCGGTTCTGATACTACTAAACTTGGGACAAATTTGATTAATTTATACAAAAATGAAAGGTTCCGCTTAGGGTCTGATTTAAATTTATTTGTTTTAGATGCACCCCAAAATAAATTAAATCTTTGGCTTGATTTAGGAGCTGAATTTGGTCAAGTAAAATACAATAATGCTTCTGAGGTTAAGAATAGTAAAGATAATGATAGTATTGCAAACTCATTATACTATTACACAAAATTTAAGTGTAAGTTTTATCCAGATGAAAGATATGGGGTTGAATTTTCATACAATATCGGGCATTACGATATATATAGTAATCAATTAGAAAACAGTAATAATAGCGATTCAAAAAAAGATGATTTTTATTGGTTGCACGGTTTCGAAATGCAAGCTTTTGTAAAAACAGGAGATAAAGGAAAGATGTTCTTTAAATACAAAATTTCTAGTTCTATAGATAACTGGGGTAACAACTTCGAACAAATATTACTCGGTTATAGCATGGATATAACTCGGCAAATAAAAACAAAATAGTCATCAAGCGAATCACAAGTAAAACTGAGGTTCGCTTTTTCACTTTAGCAGGAAAATAATTCATAACTTCATGTACTGTAAATACAAGCACCTTATACTTAATCAATGACTACCCTACCCGCTTTAAAGACGAAAACCTAACATTAGATACTTTCTCTGATAAAACGTTGGTTGTTTGCCCAAAATGTAAAGGGAAAGCTACAGTTATAAAAAAGCATGAAGCAGAAAGTGCCGACTTGCACTGTTCATCTTGTCATTATATTGCAAGCAAACCTGTAAGCGTTGAACAAAGAAGTTACAATCTAACTACCGATTACTGGTTTAACTGTGAACTTTGGCTACAAGCTTCGTTCAAAAATGAATTGTTTTGGGCACACAATTATGAGCACCTTGCCTATATAACAGTACATTGGTGCAGGTTTGCGACAACGTAACGAAAGGGAAGCCTTCACCTTAGTAGAGAAGTTACCAGACTTCATTAAATCGGCTAAGAATAGAGACAAATTAATAAAGTAAATTCTTAAAGTTGACTATCCTCGGGGCAAGCCCCTAGGTATTTCGCCAACTTGATTTCAATATGAAGATTGAAAAACGATTGATGGGAGGGAAAGTTGATCATATGGATTACGGACATTAAAACACCTAATTATGACTGATACATTAATTTCGTTAATAAGTATTTTCATTGGGATAATTGGAGCAAATAGCACAAGTCTTTTATTCAAAAGATACTCCTTTGGACTAATTGGAAATACCATTGCTGGAGTTTTCGGTAGTGTTTTTTTTATAAAATCTATTGGTCGTTTAGGATTTAGCCCGCAAGCAATTATGCAAACAGGCACAGTTAATGTAAACTTGTTTGTAATTAATGCT
>JADGFH010001161.1 GCA_016743925.1 Labilibaculum sp. | reverse complement strand
TAAGATTGTGGAAGTTTGTTTCTTTGATTTTAGAAATAATTTCATATTGAAAGATCATTTGTACTTTTTGTATGCAAGTTAAAGGTGCATTTAAACTATTATTTGGCTCGTTTCGTGCTACATATTCTATTTCTAGAAAACTCTAATTATTGGTGCATCAAACCGATATTAATTATAATAATTCTTGTGTATCATATTTGATGAAAATTAAACTGGAAAATGTATTTTTACAAAAAAAACATCTTGAAGATTCATCTCAAAATATTAATTTGTTTTATCAGTTTATTGACAATAACACATTTTGGAAGCTTTAGCCAACCATTGGATACATTGAATAATGTTTTTACTAATGGAAGCAAAATACTTTTCAAAACAACTATTCAAGATAATCAGACCTCTTCCCCTCATTATATTTTTAATGGCACTGATTCATATATCGAATTAAAAGATACATTTAACAACACCTTTTCGTTTTGTGCATGGGTAAAACCCAAAGATCTTTTAAAGAAAAACATGTCTATCGTTGGCATACCAGGAGCTTTCTGGCTAAGAACAACAACCAGCCGAGAACTCCAATTTACACAACCTACAGTTATTGATAATGATACCAAGAAACTTTTTCTTACAAATCAAAACTGGTATTTTGTAAGTTTAGTAGTTACTGATGCCGCGGCGACAATCTATCTTAATGCAGAACAGGTAGCTAAATTTAAATGGAAAGGTGAAATTAAGAAATGGAATAAGCAGATTTATATAGGAAAGGATAACTGGCAGGAGAATTTTGAAGGGGCTATGCAAAATATTAAAATTTTTAAACATGCTCTGAATAAAAATACTATTGAAGAATTATATAAATCACTGCCATACTCAGAAGCTCTTACCGATGGAATAGCACTATATCATTCATTTAATAATTCCGATACATATATTACCACTGGATTAAAGACGGAAACCTACAATCTGAAATTTGTAAGAGATAAAGATAGAGGTAGTGTTGCCTTATTTAATGGAAAAGACAGTTACATTGATTTTGGAGAAATAGAAATTGACAATGCTATAACTATCTCTACATGGCTGAAACAAAAGGAATTTAATCGCGATTTTGGTGCTGTTGTTTCTATGGGGCATGCGTATGCATTACGTACAAGTGGGAATGGTTCCTTACTCTTTACCATACCACAAATAGCTGATATTCGTGAGCAATCAGCAACATTAACGCCTGACAAGTGGTTACATGTAGCTATAACATTTAAGGAAAACCTTGGAATAATTTTTTATTTAAATGGAGAAAAAAAGAGCTTTTATCCAGTCGACAATTATCAGTCGGTCACTAAAAATTTAAAGATTGGCACCAACCTTTGGAATGATTTTTTGAGAGGCCAATTGGATGATTTACTTATTTGGAATAAAATACTTACTGATGATGAGATTAAAAGTCTGGTTTTAAAAGATGATAAATTTTGGGAAGAGAATATACATCAAGAATCTACTTCCAAAATCACTATTTTCATAATCGCTTTGTTATTTCTTTTATCTCTTATAGGATTTTAC
>JADGFH010001160.1 GCA_016743925.1 Labilibaculum sp. | reverse complement strand
ATACAACCCCAGATGTATACAATCCTTTATATAATACTGTACTATCAACCAAGGATGAAACGAATTATACCAATTTCACCAATAACTTGTCAATTGATTGGCAGATTTATGGAGGTTTAAGATTAAAAACAAATTTGTCAATAAATCAGATCAAAACACAGAAAGATGTGTTTAAGCCAGCGGGTCATATTGATTTTGTGAATTCAGATATAAAAGGAAGCTATAATAAATCTGTTTCTGATTATTTGGCGTATGACGGTAATGCTGTATTATCATATTTTAAGATGAGTAATAAGCATCTTTTTAATGCGACTTTTATTTATAATATTAAGGAAACCAAGGATGATAGTTTCAATCTGACTGCGGTTAATTTTCCTAACGATAATATGGATCATATTGGTATGGGAATTGAATATGCCGAAGGAACAAAACCAGGAGGATATAGTGATATCAGTCGTTTAATGGGGTTTGTAGGTAATTTTAACTATAGCTACGACAATAGATATCTCATTGACATGTCTGTTAGGAGTGACGGTTCCTCTGTTTATGGTTCTGATAAAAGATGGGGAACTTTTGGTTCAGTTGGTATAGGATGGAACATACATAATGAAAGTATTTTGGAGGACTCAGAAATCATTAATGTATTTAAATTGAGATCATCTATAGGGACAACAGGAAGTAATGCATTTAGCCCTTATCAAGCTATGATGATGTACTCGTATAAGGATAGGTTAATTGAAGGATTATCTTACGATGGATATATAGGCTCACTTTTAAAAGCATATGGAAATACAAATTTGAAGTGGCAAAAAACAGAAAAACTTAATGTGGGATTAGACTTTGCTTTCTTTAATAACAGATTGTCTGGAGCTTTTAATATGTACAGAAACAGATCGAAAGGAGTGTTAATTGATGTATTACTCGCTCCTTCAACTGGGTTTAATTCTTTTAAGGATAATTTGGGGATGGTTGAAAATTCTGGTTTTGATCTAAATATTAGAGGGACTCTAATTAAAAATGTAAGGAAAGGTATACAGTGGGACTTATTCCTGAACATGACAAGAAACAGAAATAAATTACTTGAAATAAATGATGCATTAGCTGCCTTTAACTCAAAACAAGATGAAAATACCAACTCTGCAGAAAATCAAAGGCCAGTAGTTAGATATATGGAAAATGAGTCTATAAATACCATTTGGGCCAATGAGTCTTTAGGAATAGATCCTAATACTGGAGAAGAAGTATTCTTAAATATTAATGGCGATAAGACGAATCAATGGAGTACCACAAATTATAAGCCACTTGGATCTGGAGATCCAGATATAGAAGGAACATTTGGAACAATGTTAATGTATAAAGGATTTCAGTTAAACACATACTTCATGTATAGTTATGGAGGAGATATCTATAACCAAACTCTAGTAAATAAGATTGAGAATGTAAATCCTCTAAATAATGCTGATAGAAGAGTATTGTATGGACGTTGGAAAAAGCCTGGTGATAAAGCTAATTTCAAAGCTATCAACAATACGACTTTGACCATGCCTACAT
>JADGFH010000458.1 GCA_016743925.1 Labilibaculum sp. | reverse complement strand
TAAGAAGTAGATTGAAAAGAGGAACAAACTAAAATTTATATAGTAATGAAAAGTAAACTGTTAGTGATTTTGTTAGGATTTGTGATTTTATCGGCCTGTACATCTCCCCCTAAAGTGATGGAATACAACAAAGGAATAAGCATTGTTCCAAAACCAAATTCTTTGCAAGTGAATAAAGGACAATTTCAGCTCAATGCCAAGACTGTTTTTGTGATTGAACAGGAAGAGTTGAGAAATGTGATTGCTTTTTTTCAGTCAAAAATGAAAACTTCAACAGGATTTGATCTCGCTGTAAAAAAGGAGGCTGAAAGTGCCATAACAGTGAGATTAAATAGAGAGTTAAAAACTGGAGAAGAAGGATATACTTTGAAGGCAAGTACAAAAGGAGTATTGGTTGAAGGAAAAAGTTTCAAAGGTGTTTTCTACGGATTACAGACACTTTTGCAATTGTTCCCAGCCGAAATTGAAAGTACGGAATTGGTTGAGGATATCAACTGGAGTATCCCAGCTGTGGAGATTAATGATGAACCAAGATTCAAATGGAGAGGCATGCACCTAGATGTATGTCGTCATTTTGTTCCAGTTGAAAACATCAAAAAGCATCTGGACATGATGGCCATGTTCAAGATGAATACCTTCCACTGGCACCTGACAGAAGATCAAGGATGGCGAATTGAAATTAAAAAATACCCACTTCTTGCGGAAATAGGTTCGAAGAGAAAAGAAGGAGAAGGCCATGAATATGGCGGATTTTATACCCATGAGCAGGTAAAAGATATTGTGGCCTATGCAGCAGATCGTATGATTGATGTAGTACCGGAAATTGAATTACCAGGGCACGCATTGGCGGCCTTAACAGCCTATCCTGAATATTCCTGTACTGGCGGTCCATTTAAGGTTCGTAAAATATGGGGAGTGGAAGCTGATGTGTATTGTGCCGGCAAAGAAGAGACGTTTAAATTTTTAGAAGATATTATTGAAGAGGTAGTGGAATTGTTTCCATCCCCATATTTTCATATTGGCGGAGATGAGTGTCCTAAGTCGCGTTGGGAAGAATGTCCACTGTGTCAGAAGCGAATGGAAAAAGAGGGATTGGCGGACGAACATGAACTGCAAAGTTATTTTGTGAAACGCATTGAAAAAATCCTAGTGTCCCATGGTAAAAAAATGATTGGTTGGGATGAGATTTTAGAAGGTGGATTGGCAGAATCGGCAGCGGTAATGTCATGGCGAGGTGAAAAAGGTGGAATAGAAGCCGCAACCCACGGTCACGATGTAGTGATGACACCTGGAAACTGGTGTTATCTGGATCACTACCAAGGAAATAATGAGGTAGAGCCAGTTGCTATTGGTGGATATACAACATTGGAAGAATCCTATTCTTACGAGCCGGTACCTGAAAAACTAGATTCGAAAATGGCTAAGCATGTACTGGGCACACAAGGAAACGTATGGTCGGAGTACATGTACACACAAGAATTGATAGAATACCGTGTTTACCCAAGAATCATAGCTCTTGCTGAGGTTAACTGGACTCAAAAAGGACTAAAGAATTATGAGGATTTTCTTAAGAGAATGGATAATCAGTTTGTGAGAATGGATTTACATGATGTGAATTATCACATTCCGCAGCCAGAAGGACCTTTTAATCAAGTGGTATTTGTTGATTCTGTGAATATTGAATTCAGCACAACTAGACCTGTGAAAATGATCTATACACTTGACGGTACGGAACCAAATGCCAAATCGAAAGTATATAATGAACCTTTTGTGTTTACAGATAATGCAAACATACAGATTGCCTGTATCCTGAATACAGGTAAAATGGGTAAAATTCGTAAGATTGAACTGAAAAAGCAGAACTATGTGCTTGGCAAGAAAGTGGCAACATCCAATCAGGGATTGAAAGAAAAATATGCCGAAGGGAATTTTATTCGTGTAGCTGATATTGAGAAGGTGACAAACTGGGAAAATCGTCAGCCAGAGAAAGAGGTGAAAAGCAAGAAAAAGAAAGGACGTTCTTCTGCCTATTTACAACCATCAGCATCTGTTTATACAGGCTATATTGAGATTTTTGACGATGGTGTATATGAATTCAATACCAATATCGATCAATTTTATCTGGATGGAAAATTGTTAGTAAACAACGACGGTGAAGTGAAACGTTTTTCAAGAAACAATGCTTCTGTTGCTCTTGGAAAGGGAAAACACGAAGTCAAATTGATTTACCTAAACAATATCATTGGTGGATGGCCGCAATCATGGAATGGACCAGTTATCAAGATGCGTAGAGCAGGAGAGAAGAAGTTTAAGAAGCTAACAAAGGCTAATTACGCTTATTAATTTTCCTCAAATTGATTTTTAAATACGGATAGCAATACGGTTCGAAAAGGAACGGTATTGCTATCCAATTTATAAGATTAAATCGGTAAATAATTAACAAGAGTTGAAAATTGAAATTTATGATATTTTTTAAAAAAGCACTTATATCATTGCTTGCCTTAACGACTATTTTAGGAGGTCAGGCTGAAGCCAAAAAGCAAAAAAAACCTAATGTGATTATTATTTTTGCTGACGATTTGGGATATGGTGACCTTTCCTGTTATGGCAATCCTACAATCAAAACCCCTAACCTGGATAATATGGCAAGTAATGGGGTTAAACTTACGCAGTTTTATGTTGCTTCACCAGTATGTTCTCCCTCAAGAGCGGCACTACTTACGGGACTTTATCCTAAAAAAACAGATTTACACAAAGGGGTTCTATTCCCCAATTCCAAAACAGGATTAAGTTCTAAATACCCAACAATTGCTACTATTTTGAAAACTCAAAATTACAAAACAGCATGTATCGGGAAATGGCATCTGGGACATTTGGAGGAATTTCTTCCAACTTCCAATGGGTTTGATTATTTCTGGGGAACTCCCTTCAGCAATGACATGAGTCGGAAGGAACAGCAAATATTGGGAAGAAAAAATTACAAATATCAACTTCCCTTAATGCATAATAGCGATACCTTAGAACTTGATCCCGATCAAACTCAGTTGACCACTAGGCTTACAGACAAGGCTTTGGGTTTTATAGAAGAAAATAGAAAATCTCCTTTCTTTTTGTATATGGCTCATCCTATGCCTCACGTACCTGTATATGCTTCGGATAAATTTAAGGGCAAAAGTTTACGAGGGAAATATGGTGATGCCGTTAGCGAAGTAGATTGGAGTGTAGGGCAGATTATTAAGAAATTGGAAAAACTTAAAATTGATGAGAATACATTGGTCATTTTTACATCCGATAATGGTCCTTGGTTAGTATATAAAACAGAAGGAGGATCGGCAGGACCATTACGTGATGGCAAGGGAACCACCTATGAGGGAGGAATGCGAGAACCTTGTATTATGTATTGGAAAAATAAAACTGTTAATGGGGGAATTTGCACACAAATTACTTCGACCATGGATATTCTTCCCACCATTGCTTCTTTAACTGGCTGTGAAGCCATAGAGACAGATGGTAAGGATATTACAGATTACATTATGCAGCCCGAGAGAGAGTTTAATAAAGAGACCGTTTTCTTTTACTATTCTAAAATGGGTATTCTAGAAGGAGTACGAAAAGGAGCTTGGAAATTGTTGATTAAAAAGGGGCAGAAAGAGCTTTATAATTTGAATCAGGATATTGGTGAGTGTTATAATCTTATTAACGAAGAGGTAGAAATGGCATCCTTCCTAGAGATCTTGTTTAGTAAGGAAAATACTAATTAAGTGCAATAAATTAGAGATATATAATAAAAAAAATAGACTAACAACAGAGTGATGAATGCAATCAATTACAAATTAATTATTGGTATCGGTGTAGCAGTTTTACTTTTTTTACCTTCCTGCACTGCAAAACAAAAGAAATTGGAACAAAAAAAGCCCAATATCATATATATACTGGCAGATGATTTAGGTTATGGCGAATTGGGATCTTACGGTCAGCAGTTGATCGAAACACCCAATATTGACCAATTGGCTAAGGACGGAATGCGTTTTACCCAGCACTACTCAGGTGCACCCGTTTGTGCGCCTTCCCGATGTGTGCTTCTTACAGGGAAACATTCAGGACATGCTTACATCCGTGGGAACGATGAGTGGAGAGAACGCGGTAAGGTGTGGGATTACAAGGAGATGGTGAAGGATTCTACTTTGGAAGGCCAACGTCCAATTCCTGTAGGAACAAATACCATTGGCCGTTTGCTGCAAAATGGAGGATACAAAACAGCAGCAGTTGGAAAGTGGGGACTAGGTGCACCCAATACTCATGGTATACCAACAAAACAAGGTTTCGATTTTTTCTGTGGTTATAATTGTCAGCGACAGGCTCACACTTATTATCCGGTTCATCTGTATAAAAATGAGAATCGAATTTATTTGGGGAATGATACCCTTGCTCCCAATACCAGACTAAACAAAGGAGCTGATCCTAAAGATCCAAAAAGTTATGAGAAATACGATCTTGCTACTTATTCGCCTGATGTTATGTTTGATGAAACATTGAAATTCATTGAGGAGAATCAGAAAGATCCTTTCTTTCTTTATTATGCGACACCAATTCCGCATGCACCGCTTCAGGCCCCAAAACGATGGATAGATCATTATAGTAAGAAATTTGGAGACGAAAAGGAATACGTCGGAAACCGTGGCTATTTCCCTTGTCATAAACCACACGCCACCTATGCCGCTATGATTTCCTATTTGGATGAGCAAGTAGGAGAGATGATTAAAAAGTTAAAAGATTTAGGCATTTATGAGAATACACTGATCATTTTTACCAGCGATAATGGACCAACCTTTAATGGAGGTACAGATTCTCCATGGTTTAAAAGTGGAGGACCGTTTAAGAGTGAACGTGGTTGGGGTAAGTGTTTCGTTCAGGAAGGTGGAATAAGAGTGCCTATGATTGCTTCATGGCCTGGAAATATAAATCCAGGAAGCAGTTCAGATCATATATCTGCATTTTGGGATGTATTGCCAACCCTTTGTGAAATTGCCAAAGTATCTACCCCTGCTGATTCTGATGGTATTAGTTTTCTGCCTGCCTTGCTAGGAAAAGGAGAACAAAAGGAACATGAATATTTGTATTGGGAGTTTCCTGAACTAAAAGGGGAACAAGCAGTTCGTATGGGCGATTGGAAAGCCATACGCCGTAACATCAAAAAAGGAAATATGGCTATTGAATTGTACAATTTGAAGGAAGATAAAAAAAAAAAAAAAAATGTAGCAGCTCAACATCCTGAAA